>DJLG01000052.1 GCA_002434915.1 Proteobacteria bacterium UBA6522 | reverse complement strand
TTCTAAAATGACGTAAAAATTTTATGTATATTACTTTTCTAGATACTGTAGTTTGTCTTTAACTTCTCTCCAATCATCAGCGTCTACAGGCGCATCTTTAGCTTCCGTAATGACAGGCCAGTTTTGGGACAGTTCTGCATTAAGTTCAAGGAATTCTTCTTGACCCTCAGGTATCTCATCTTCTGAGCAAATTGCTTCAACTGGGCATTCGGGTTCGCATAAAGTGCAGTCAATGCATTCCTCTGGGTCTATGACCAGCATATTTGGTCCTTCATGGAAGCAGTCAACGGGACATACCTCAACACAGTCAGTGAGTTTGCATTTTATACAGCTATCCGTAACTACATAGGTCATTACTTAATTCTCTTGATTCACAGCTTAAATATGAGTATGTGTATTGTAGCTTCTATCTTAATTTTTGCAGCTAAATTTTCTTCTCTTTCTCTCTTTAGTAAACTATAAAAGATACGGGTAATAGCTTAAAAGATTAAACAAAACCTTATGGAGTTATGAATACTTTAAAAGCAATATTTCATTCGAGCCTATTATTATTGGCTTTTATGGATTTTTCTGTGGCACACCATTCATTCGCTTTTGAGTTTGATCGAAATCAAAATGCGACTTTAGAAGGCGAAGTAACTTGGGTCAGGTTTTCTAATCCTCATGTAACTTATAGGGTAAGAACGCAGTTAGAGAATGGAGCGATGGAGGAGTGGCAAGTTCAAACGCATAATGTAGGTATGTTACTCGGAATAAATTGGGATCAAGATACTATTAAGGTGGGAGATAAGATAAAACTCTCTGGTGCTTTGGGCAGAAACTCATCTAAAAAGATTTTTATGGAATGGGTGACATTGGCAAATGGAGAGGTTCGCAATATTTTAGATGGGGCATCATCAAGTGCGTACGATATTGTAGATATTAATGCTGATCCTGATAAGTCTTATGGGGTTGCACCCACAGCTCATCCATATGACATAACAGGAGCATGGAACAATAGATATAAGTTTCAAATAACAGCAGGCGACTTAGAACCTAAGCCAACGCCCTTTACTGAAGAAGGAAGAAGGATTCATGAGGCAACTAAAGAGTGGGAGGATCCAGCTAAAACCTGTTCCCCGATGGGATTGCCAAGGGCTTTTGGTGCGCCATTTAACTTAGAAATAGTCGATGCTGGGGGCTACTATCTTATGGTCGCCTATGGTGGAGTTAGAAGAATCTGGCTGGATGAAAGAGAAGCGCCAGAGGGATTGCTAGCAAGCCCAATGGGTTTCTCTACCGGTAAATGGGATAATAATGTTTTTATAATTGAGACTTCTCATCTTTCTCAAAGTTGGCTCGATGGCTTGGGATTACCTATGTCTGGGGAAGGTACAAGAATTATTGAAACCTATACCCTAAGCGAAGATCAACTCACCATGGATAGAAAAATGATTATTCATGACCCGTATTATACGGAGCCGCTTATTAGAGAAAGAGGCTCAGCTAGAGATGATGATATTCAATTTCAATTGGTAGCAGGGACCACTCCATGTGACCCAACTGCTCATTACCGGGATATGTGGGAACAAGACCTTTTAGAATCACTATGGGGTTTCAATTGATTACAAGCTAGGTTCTTAAAGATAAATAAAGTCTTTTATGCATGCTCTTAATATTAGATATTAAATCTTGTAAAGCATTGGTACTTCTCTTTTTAAGGTTCTGATTTTAATGGTATTTTTATGAGAAATGTTAGTGTTGAATATCGCAATAATTTATCAATTGTAACTATTGAAAGTCCACCAGTTAACGCCTTGTCGCAATCTGTTCGGTCAGGACTTGTTACCGAACTGGAGGCGATTAAGATCAATAATGATGTGGAGGCAATTGTCCTTATCTGTGTCGGGCGAACATTTTGTGCGGGTGCTGATATTCGCGAATTTAACAAACCCCCGCTTTCACCTCATCTCTCAGACGTTATTTCCTGTATTGAAAATAGTGACGTACCTGTTATTGCAGCGATGCACGGTACAGCTCTTGGAGGGGGACTTGAGCTAGCTATGGGATGCCATTTCAGAGTAGCTAGTCCAAAAGCTTATGTTGGTCTCCCAGAAGTAACTTTGGGGTTATTACCTGGAGCGATGGGAACTCAGCGCTTGCCTCGATTAATAGGTGTGAAAAATGCACTCGATATGATGATTTCAGGTAAGCCTGTGAATGCTAAAACTGCCCTCAGTTTAGGCATTTTAGATCAATTGATTACTGATGAATCTCTTTTGGATGGTGCCATTGCGTTTGCGAACAAGTTGTTGATTGAAGGTAGGCCTATTCGGCGTGTTCGTGATCTTACTGTTGATCCTGTTTCGGTAGGTTTTTTTGATGATTATCGTAAAAAGATAGCTGTTAAAACACGAGGACTAATATCCCCAGAAAAAATCATATGTAGTGTTGAGTCTTCTATTGAAATGCCCTTTGATGAAGCAGTAGTGCAGGAGAGAGATTTTTTTAGTGAATGCAAAAAATCCTCACAATCTAAGGCGTTAAGACATGTCTTCTTTGCTGAACGAGCAGTAGCAAAGATTCCTGGAATTTCAGCTGAGGCCTCTCAGCGTCAGATAGACGAGGTTTCAGTGATTGGTGCAGGTACTATGGGGGCAGGTATCGCCTACAGTGCTCTACGAGCCGGTTTTAAGGTGATTTTGATAGATAGTGAAAGATCAGGACTTCAACGGGGTAAAGAGTCAATCAAAGGTCTCTTTGAGCATGACGTTGCTCGCAGAAGAATAGATGATGCAGGTATGAATGAAGGTCTTGAGCGACTACAGACAACCCAGAGTTTTGAAGCTGTTGCTAACTCAGACCTTCTGATTGAAGCAGTTTTCGAAAATATGGCAATAAAAAAAGAAGTCTTTCGAACGTTAGATAAGTTTTGTCGTCCTGGTGCAATATTAGCTACCAACACCTCGACGCTTGATATAGATGAAATAGCTGCTGCAACAGACAGACCAGAAGATGTGATTGGACTACATTTTTTTAGCCCAGCTCACATCATGCGACTATTAGAAATAGTACGTGGAGCTAAAACAGCAGATGATGTTTTACTTACAGCGCTTGCTCTTTCAAAGCAGTTGCAAAAGATAGGGGTGGTTGTGGGTAACTGTTTTGGTTTTGTTGGAAATAGAATGTTGCACGGTTATGGGCGGGAAGCACAACTTCTTTTATTAGAAGGGGCGCCTCCAGAAAAAGTAGATGGTGTGCTTCAAGAGTGGGGGATGGCCATGGGACCTCATGCCGTTTTTGATCTAGCAGGACTTGATGTGGGCTATAAAATTCGCCAGGAAAGAACTGACCAACCTGAGGACCCTCTTTTTTATCGTATTGCAGATATGTTGTCTGAAATGGGGAGGTTCGGACAGAAGACCGGTAAGGGAATGTATTTATATGACTCAGGTTCGCGTGTACCAGTTCCGGACCCAGAGGTACAAGTAATGATTAGTCGAGAGGCAGAGTTACTTGGTGTGGAGCAGCGGGAAATTAGCGAACAGGAGATCATAGAACGTTGTAT
>DJLG01000125.1 GCA_002434915.1 Proteobacteria bacterium UBA6522 | reverse complement strand
ACAATATTTTTATTTGGTGGAATTTATGCAGCTGAATCATTTGGATTTACCTTGCAAGAAGTGTTGATTTTTGGAATTGCTTTAAATGTTGCTGCTGGTTTTGGCGCTTTTTTAATGGGCTATTTAGATGATTTATTTGGCGGGAAAAAAACTATTATAATTTCTCTGGTCGGTTTGATATTGGCTGTAGCTTTAGCTGTACTGACTAGTAGTAAATTAATGTTATGGGTCTCTGGCATGGTCATCGGTGTTTTTAGTGGTCCAAATCAATCAGCAAGCCGATCTCTTATGGCCCGTCTTGTGCCGTCGGACTCGCAAGCTCAATTTTTTGGGTTTTATGCATTCTCAGGAAAATTCACGGCATTTCTTGGGCCGCTACTTTTTGGAATTATAACTCAATGGACTGGCTCTCAGCGCTGGGGTTTATCAGTTGTTTTGGTGATGCTTTTTATGGGTATGTTGATAATGCTTCCTTTGGATGAACATAAGGGTATGGAAAGGGTAGGACGAGTGCTAAGTTAGAGCGATTCGCTTAATGGAAGGGGATAATAGTGCCAATCATTGCTGAAATTGAATCTTATAAAGATGACTTGATTCATTGGCGTAGAGATATTCATGCTCATCCAGAGCTTGCGTATGAGGAAGAAAGGACATCTAGGTTGGTATCTGAGTTATTAGCAGATTGGGGGATTAAGGTTGATCGAGGCTTGGGAAAAACTGGTGTTGTAGGTACGTTATCTGCTGGCACTGGTCCAAGCATTGCTCTTCGGGCAGATATGGATGCTTTGCCGATGGAAGAGGCTAATACCTTTGATTATAAATCCCGTCATGTTGGCCGTATGCATGCGTGTGGCCATGATGGACATACAGCAATGCTTTTGGGTGCCGCACGATATCTAGCCGAACACGGTAGTTTTACTGGTACGGTTCATTTTGTGTTTCAGCCTGCAGAAGAGGCTGCAGGCGGTGCAAAGCGAATGCTTGATGAGGGCTTGTTTAGTCGTTTCCCAGTAGATGCCATCTTTGGTATGCATAACTGGCCAGGCTTGGAAGCAGGTTCTTTTGCGACGCGACCAGGTTCTTTGATGGCCTCTCTTGATTGCTTTGATATTTGTATTACTGGTAAAGGTACTCATGGTGCTACACCGCAGCGAGGAGTTGATCCTATTGTGATTTCATCACAGATTATCGGAGCATTGCAGACTGTTGTGAGTCGAAATATTGACCCAAATCAGTCAGCCGTGATTAGTGTTACTAAGATGCATGCTGGTGATGCCTATAATGTAATTCCACCACAGGCTTATTTAGCTGGAGGTATCAGGTGTTTTAACCCAGATATCCGAAGTTTTTTATGTCGAAGAATTACTGAGGTAGTGGAAGGTATATGTAGTGCCTATGGGGCTTCGGTAGAGATTAATTTTCTTACACAAGCGCCTGCAGTAATCAATGCGCCTGAGAGTACCGCGCTGGCCTGTAGTGTTGCGGCTGAACTGGTAGGGAAAAATAATATAGATGCTGATATAACTCCGGTAATGGTTTCAGAAGATTTTTCATACATGTTGGAAGAGAAACCTGGATGTTTCATGTTTATTGGAAATGGTTTAGGTGAAGGTGGTTGTTCAATACATAATCCACATTATGATTTTAATGACAATGTGCTCACGCTTGGATCAAGTTACTGGGCATGTCTCGTGGAGGAATTCTTGAGAGATCCTGTAGTGGGTTAAAAATATCTATTTGCTGCAAAGTATTATGTTGGTCTAGTTTTGTTAAATATTTTTTTATAATTATGGAGAATTGATGGCTCAGTTTAGAAAAGTTTTGTTTGTTTTCCCTGGTCAAGGTTCACAGTATCGTGGTATGGGCTCAGATCTTGCGCAAGATTTTGAATGTGCTAGAGAATGTTTTGACTTGGCAAGTGAAGTTGTTGGTTATGACATGGGAGAGTTGTGTTTTAATGACAAACAAGACCAGATCAATCTGACGCGCTTTACTCAGCCTGCACTTCTAACGCATGAAATAGCCTGTCTCCGGGCTTTTAAAAGCCTTGATGGGAACAATGAAATTCTTCCATTAATAGCAGCTGGCCATAGTTTAGGAGAATACGCTGCGCTAGTAACAGCGGGCGCCCTGAGTTTTGAAGATGCATTGAAACTTGTGACCAAGAGAGCAGAGTTAATGAGTGATTATGGTGAGGGCAGCATGTTGGCTACAACCCTAGACTATGCCGCTGCAAAAATACTAGCTGATAAATTTTTTTGCGGTATTGGTGGATGCAACCTCCCTGAGCAAACCGTTATTGCAGGAAATGATGCTGATCTTGCTTTGCTTACCAAGGCACTTAAAGATACCTACCCGCGTAAGAGGGCTATACCATTAAAGACAGAAGGAGCATTTCATACCTATCTAATGGTGGAGGCAGCCAAACGCTTTAGAGAGGTTCTGGAAGACGTCTCGTTTAAACCCCTCGAGCTTGATGTCCTTTCTAACTATACCGGTGAAGCACATGAGTCAGATGTGAACGCAATTCAATCTAGACTTTTTTTTCAATTGTTTAGTCCTGTTCAGTGGATGGCATGCATGGATGAGGCGATTAGCTTTGGTATAGATGCGATTGTTGAGTTTGGGGGAGGTCTTGGAAAAGAAGGGGTTCCTCCAGAAGAAAGGCGTCCTAACCTAGAAGGTATGGTAAAAAAAGCGTTAAAGCTGCGCCAGCATAATGCCGAATACTTTGGTGCGATAAGCGTTCAGTCTATTCAATCGCTTGCCGATAATATTCTTTAGTTTTTTATGAAAAACATACCTGGTATAAAGTTGTATTAAAGCGGCGAGGCAATGCCCTGTGTTTTTTAGTGACATTAAAGCGAAATTTGAGTAGAACAACCTCTAAAAAATAGTTATGCCAAAAGCAACTAATATCAAACCATATGCGGGTTTAGTCTCTATAGAAGATCGATGCAAACTTCTTAATCAAAAGGGAGCCACAATTTGGTTTACCGGTATATCGGGTAGTGGCAAAAGTACAATAGCAACGACATTAGAGAAAGCTCTTCTTGAACAAGAAATTTTTTCCTATTTATTAGATAGCGATAACGTTCGGACCGGTATTAATCAGGACCTTGGTTTTTCAGAAAAAGACCGTAAAGAAAATATTAGAAGAATAGGTGAGATTGCTAAGTTATTTGTTGAAGTAGGATTTATAGTGCTTTCAAGTTTTATTAGTCCATATAAGGTTGATCGAGATAATCTAAGGCGTTTGCATGAAGATGCAAATCTTAGGTTTTTTGAGGTTTTTGTTGATTGTTCGCTTGTGGAGGCGGAAAGACGGGATCCAAAAGGATTATATAGAAAGGCCAGAAAGGGAGAAATCAAGGGCTTTACAGGTATTGATCACCCCTATGAAGCTCCGGTAAGTGCAGATTTAATTCTAAGAACGGATCAGCTTACTTTAGAAGAAGAGATCGCCATGGTTTTAAGCTATTTAAAGTCTAAAGAAGTTATAGGCAGTCAATACCTAAATCCGAGTAACAGTCTGAATACTCAGGCTGACAAGGTCAGGAGCTAGAGCATGATCAAACCTCATGGGTCTGAAGTATTAAAACCGCTTTATGTTGCTGATGAAAACGCCAGGAAGGAGTTATACACAGAAGCGGAAAGCTTGCCATCTATGATTATAAATTCTGCAGCTGCTGCTAATGCTGTGATGTTAGGCGGCGGCTATTTTACGCCTCTTAACGGTTTTATGACTATGGGTGATGCAGTTAGTGTTGCAGAATCAATGAGGACAGAAGAGGGCATCTTTTGGCCGGTACCCATTCTGAACCTAACTAATAAAATCGACGAAATTAAAGGTGTTAGTAGAATTGCACTGCGTGACCCTAACATTGCTGGAAACCCTATCCTTGCCATAATGGATGTCCATGGCATAGAGGTTATTTCTGCGAAAAAAAAAGATGCGATTGCTGAAAGAGTTTTTGGCACGACTGATTCTAAACATCCAGGCATATCAGTATTCAAAGAATTAGGTAACTACTGTGTTTCCGGGCCAATACAGGTATTGAATTTTAGTTATTTCGAACAGGACTTTAGTGGCACATTTAAAACTGCTGTTGAAATTCGTAGGGATATTGATGACCTTGGTTGGAGAAAAGTAGTCGCTTTTCAGACACGTAATCCTATGCACCGGGCTCATGAGGAACTTTGCCGCATAGCGATGGAGCGGCTTGATGCTGATGGCATCGTAATTCATATGTTGCTCGGCAAGTTAAAAGAAGGAGATATTCCTGCGTCAGTGAGAGATTCGTGTATTAGAAAAATGGTAGATATTTATTTTCCGGTCAATTCGGTAATTGTTAATGGTTATGGCTTTGATATGTTATATGCCGGTCCTAGAGAAGCCCTCCTTCATGCACTTTTTCGTCAGAATATGGGTGCCACGCACCTAATAGTGGGTCGCGATCATGCTGGTGTAGGCGACTACTATGGTGCATTTGATGCACAAACAATTTTTGATGAAATTCCGTCAGGTACACTAGAAATTGAAATTTTTGCAGCTGATCATGCAGCGTATTCTAAAAAACTTAACCGCGTTGTTATGATGCGTGAAGTAACAGATCATGAGCTAGATGACTATGTCATTTTATCCGGAACGCGAGTTCGAGAGCTTTTAAGTGAGGGGGTCAATCTTCCACCAGAGTTTTCTAGGCCAGAGGTTGCTAGTATCCTGATGGATCACTACCAATCCTAGTAATGCTTACTTACGCTTTAGTTTTTTATGTTTTACTGATAAATTTTTTAGATCCCCAACTACCATAGCAATCAGGGGTTGGGTCTAGCCCTACTTAGGCGTACAGTTAACCGAAGATTTTATATGGAGTGTGCTTATCCAACCTGAAGAAAAATCCCGTTCAGCAATAACAATTGCAGTCTCAGTAATTGCATTCGTCGTAGTTATTTATGGCATGCAGGCTGCGAGAGTAATTTTAGTGCCTTTACTAGTTGCAGTTTTTGTAGCGATATTATGTGCGCCTGTAATGAAATACTTGGAGCGCCAACGAGTTCCAACAGGTCTTGCTGTAGCAATTGTTGTTATTCTTATTGTAGGTATCATGGTTTTAGCAGGCAGCTTCGTTGGCGGTTCCATTGGTGCTTTCAATGAACGATTGCCTTTTTATCAAGAGAGACTTAACGAAAGACTCACAGATATTGCTGCTTTGTTTGG
>DJLG01000132.1:2225-7305 GCA_002434915.1 Proteobacteria bacterium UBA6522 | reverse complement strand
TTTGAGGTGCAGTGTCATGTGCCCAATCCAGATCAAGAACAGTTTTTATCTATGCCTTCGTGGATTCCCGGTAGCTATCTGCTCAGAGAATTTGCTCGCCATGTCACTACTATTTATGCGGAGGATGAGGATGGCCCGGTGGAGTTGGAAAAACTCTCTAAAAATACATGGATTTGTCGAAATTCTGGGAGAAAGTTGACTGTTACTATGGAGGTTTTTGCTTTTGATACTTCTGTGCGAGGTGCTTTTTTAGATGCAAGCAGAGGATTTTTTAACGGTACCTGTCTGTTTCTTAGCGTGAGCGGTAGAGAACAGACCACTTCTCAGGTACGACTTATAAAACCTAAAGATGTTCGCTGCAAAAATTGGCGGGTCGCTACAGCTATGCGCTCAGACAAAATTAATGATGCAGGGTTTGGTACATATGAAGCTACTAATTATGATGAATTAATTGACCATCCTATGGAGCTCAGCGAGCACTCAGAAATTACTTTTGAGGCTGCTGATATACCGCATCGACTAGTAATTGCGGGACTTCACCATGCTGATAAAAAGCGTCTTGCTGAAGATCTAAAGCTCCTTTGTGAGGCGCATATTGATTTTTTTGGGGCGCCGCCTCCTTTCAAAAACTACCTGTTTCTGGGCCTAGCGGTGGGAAATGGATATGGGGGTTTGGAGCATCGTGCTTCTTCTAGTTTGATATTTTGCAGAGATGATTTACCAAAAAATGGTCAGGCCGGGGTATCAAAAGACTATCAACGCTTCTTGAGTCTGTGTAGCCATGAATATTTTCACGCTTGGAATGTGAAACGCATTAAGCCTAAAGCTTTTATTCCCTATCGCCTGGATCAGCGAACGCACACGCAGCTAATGTGGGTATTTGAGGGTATTACGTCCTACTATCAAGATTTAATGTTATTGCGTAGTAAATTAATTAATACAGATGAATATCTAGTTCGACTGGGACAGCTACTCACGCGTGTTTATCGGTCACCCGGCCGGTTTACTCAGAGTCTTGCCGATGCAAGTTTTGATGCTTGGGACAAGTTGTATAAGCCAGATGTAAATTCAAGGAATGCAACTATAAGTTATTACAGCAAAGGCGCCTTAGTAGCGCTAGCACTGGATTTAACCCTCCGTAAGGAATCCTCTTCTACTCTTGATCAAATCATGCAGGTTTTATGGGAGCGTTTTGGGCATAATGAGGTAGGCCTTGCAGAAGATGAGTTCGAAATCCTCAGCCAGGAAATCAGTGGTCTTAACCTCACTGATTTTTTTGATACTAGTATCCGTGGGACAAAAGACATACCTCTGCAACCATTAATGAAAGAGTTTGCTATCGATTTTCAGCTTCGACATGAAAGTGATGGCGATGTGACTGATCTGCCACGTAAAGAAAACCATCAAAAACTGGACCTTGGTGTGTGTGCCAAGCTAAGCATGAAGGGCCTAGAGATCACGGAAGTAATACATGATGGACCAGCTGATCAAGCCGGTTTGAATCCAGGAGACGTTTTAATTGCATTAGGCGGACTTCGCATTGATCAGTCTGACATGTCCAGGCGACTTGAGCGTTTTAA
Organism: Proteobacteria bacterium UBA6522; assembly: GCA_002434915.1. GTDB lineage: Bacteria > Pseudomonadota > Gammaproteobacteria > Steroidobacterales > Rariloculaceae > UBA6522. Next base: position 5,725 of record DJLG01000132.1, on the reverse strand, counting down.
TGCAGGTGAAACAGTTTCAGTTGCGGTCTTCAGAGATGATGAATTGAAAGAATTTGACGTTACTTTAGTTGAAGGATTTAAGCATACTTGTATTCTTCGCTTTAACAATGAATCAGGTGATGAGGCAGTTGATCGTCGAAAATCCTGGATTGGTAATTAATGCTTTAATAGATTTCCACTTAATCTTCTTAGGGAAAGCCGCCTGACAGTCAATAGCCGGTGATAGAATCCAGTTTAATTCAAAGAGTATTCCATAAATATGATTGAGCTCGGTTTGAAGTTCACTATTGCTTATTTGCTTGGATCTGTTCTAGGCAGCCTTGTTGTGGGCCAGGTTCGAGGTGGGGTCGATATTCGTAAGTTGGGTAGTGAGAATGCAGGCGGAACAAATGCCTTGCGAACCCAAGGCAAAGCATTTGCTTTTTGGGTTATGTTGATTGATGTTGGTAAGGGCATTATTTGTGTGTTGTTGTTGCCTGGGTTTGAGGTACCAGCTATAGGATTAGATCCCCATCTTAGTCATGAACTTTTGCTTGTTGCGGTAGGATTAGGGGCGATTTTAGGGCATGTTTATCCGATATGGCATGATTTCCGAGGTGGGAAGGGGGGCGCAACAGCAGCGGGTGTCATTTGTGTGCTTGAACCGGTAATTGCGCTTCCAGCAGTAGCCATTTGGTTGTCTATCATTTTGTTAACACGCTATGTTGGACTTTCAACTATGAGTGTTTCTATTGGTGTATCTGTCTATATAGCACTGACAAGACTTCCTGCTCAGATTGAGTTATTTATTTTTTCTTTGATAGTTGCAGTATTAATTGTTTATACACATCGAGAAAATATAAAACGGATGCTTCAAGGTACTGAGACTCGTTTGGAGATGGTTCGTTTCGGAAAATAACGAAGATATCGATGAGCAGATGCTGCAACTAGAAACCTTAAAGTTACTTGCGGATGGTAGAGCCCATTCTGAAAAGGAACTTGTTAAGAGCCTTGGTCTGCCGGCCCCGATGTTATCAAAATACATTCATAAGCTTCGGCAGTTAGGAATTAAAGTTGAATCCAGTAGTCATCAACACTATCAGTTATGTTGCCCGATTGATTTTCTTGATGTACAAAAAATTTCTAATAATCTAAAAGTTTCTACAGCAGATAGAATTCATAGGCTTGAGGTTTTTCCGGCGCTTGATTCTACAAATACATATCTTCTTAATGCGCCTATACCAGACCCGAGTAAAATGACAGTATGTTTGGCTGAGTACCAGTCAGCCGGTCGTGGCAGGCATGGAAAAAAATGGAACGTTCCATTTGGTGGTGGGCTGTGCTTATCTGTAGGTTGGTTATTCAATGAGCTACCCCAGAACATTTCTGCACTTAGTCTTTCGGTGGCGGTGGTAGCAAGACGAGTTATTGGTGAACTTACAGGCTGTTATCCCTTAGTAAAGTGGCCAAATGACCTGGTTTGGGAAGATCAAAAGCTAGGAGGCATTCTGATTGAAACTTCTGGTGAAAATGAAAATGCTTTGCATGTAATTGTTGGTATTGGTGTCAATGTATCAATTGATCCAACTTATTTAAAAAAAATATGTGATTGGCCGGAAGGCGCAATTGATATGAACTCAATGGTGAAACGACAGTTTATTAAAAATGAGTTAGCTAGCCGTCTTATCGAGGATTTTTTTGCAACTCTAAAGTCCTATGGTTCGTTTGGGTTTGAGTCACATCATGAAGAATTTATTTCTGCACATTACCTGAATGGCCGTGAGGTTGTCTTATCGAATGGCAGCTCAGAATTGTCTGGTACTGTTGTTACAGTAGATTTAGACGGAGCGCTTGTATTGAAAACTGGCTCAAGCGTTCGTCGTGTTATTTCTGGTGAGGTTAGTTTGAGATCATCATGATATTGTTAGTTGACATTGGAAATTCGAGAATCAAGTGGGTATGTTTAGATGAACCTAGTCTTGATGCTGTTGGCGATACCGTTCATTGTCAAACCTCTATAGATGCTTTCCATGTCATAGGCGAAGCACTGCCTTCAGATATTTCTCAGGTTATGGCAACAAATGTGGCTGGCAAAAGCCATGAGCTTGCTTTGGTATCAGTTTGTACTGAGCGATGGGGTATTAGTCCTGAGTTTGTGACTCCTGATAAGCAAGAGCATGGTATTTCCTCTGTATATTCAGACCCATCAAAACTAGGTGCTGATCGTTGGGTTGCTCTAATAGCTGCCCATAGATTAGAAAAAGGGGCGTTTGCTGTAATTGATGCTGGTACAACCGTGACTTTGGATATGGTTAATGCTAAAGGCCAACATCTTGGTGGATTGATTATGGCTGGTCCAGATCTTGTTTATTCTGCCCTTAATAATGAGACAGGTAATATTGGCAAGATCAATTTAACGCCTGATGTATCTTCAGGGCTTGAGATATTGGGTAGTAATACAAAAATGGCAGTAGCTAATGGTACGATGTTGAGCATAGCTAGTGCAGTAGATCGAGCCCTATCGACTGTCTCTGCTGAGATTAGGGAATCTCCTACTGTTTATATAACAGGTGGTAATGCGTTAATTCTTAGCAGTTGGTTGGAAACGCGTGCACAGTACCGTCCAAACCTGGTACTTGAGGGGCTTACTTTTATTGTTGCAGAAAATTGATATGAGATTTTTTGTTTTAATTTATTTTAAAAGGGGTAAAAAGCATGACGGTTTCTAATAGAGCGGGATGCTTGCTAACAGGGTTTATTTTAGCCACAGGTTTTTCGACAACAGTACTTGGCGAATTTGCAGAAGGATTCAGTGAAGCGCTTGCCTCACCTAACCGTTCGGCTGAAGAGAAAGAGCGAGACGTTTCCAGAAAACCAGCTCAGGTTATGGAGTTTGTGGGTATTGAAGCTGGTATGACAGTCTTGGAAATATTTGCAGGTGGGGGGTGGTATACCGAACTGTTGTCGGCGGCTGTCGGGTCTGATGGGATGGTCTATGCTCAGAACCCTGAAGGGTTCAGGGAGAGACTTGGTGAGGCACCAGAACTCAGAGCAGCTCGCCTTGGTAATGTAGAGGTCATCTACACGCTTGGAACAGAGATGTTTGATCCACGCCTTAACATTGAATTACCAATGCAGGCAGATGCAGCATTTACTGCGCTTAATCTCCATGATTATGCTAATCGCGGGGACGAGACGGGACTTGCTTTCCTTACAGGCATCTATGACGCATTAGCTCCTGGGGGGATTTTAGGTGTCATTGATCATGTCGGTGCCGTAGAGCAAAACAATACAGATTTGCACCGTATGAGCGAATTGAAGGCGCAACAACTTTTGACTTCGGCTGGATTTGTTATAGACGGAGTATCAGATATTCTAGAAAATACATCTGATGATCACTCTCTGGGAATCAGGGATCCAGCAATTCGTTACAATACAGACCGGATGTTGTTACGTGCCAGAAAGCCAGAATAATTTATTTGATAAAAACGTGCCGGTATAGCTCAGCTGGTAGAGCAGCT
>DJLG01000132.1:0-1910 GCA_002434915.1 Proteobacteria bacterium UBA6522 | reverse complement strand
AGAGCAGCTGATTTGTAATCAGCAGGTCCGCGGTTCGAATCCGTGCGCCGGCACCATTCTAGGTTTGTTGCCATACGAATTTGATAGATTCAAACCTTAGGCAATACAACGCCTGTGCAGTACACTTGGCTTCAGCTAGTTGTCCGTCAGTAAAGCTGATATTCAAGGCTAGATTTACGCGTTGAGAAAAGAACGTCCACAAAAATAAACTGGAGAGTAATAGTGGCAGGCTCAAACATGTTTTCGAGCAGTTCTTACCAGATAAAGCAGGATTTTAAACTCGATACAATGGATATTGTTGTAGCTGTCCTGTTAGGAGTGATTCAGGCAGCTATTGAGGTTTTTGCCATGTTGGGCTTTTTGGAGCGAACCTTCTGGGCCATGGGGCCCTACGGGTTTTTATTTTATGCTGCCTACAATGGAATGACCTGGATTCTTTTCTATGCGGGAGTTTATCTTCGCAAACGTGCATGCATAGTAATGCTAGCAGTTGCAGTTACAGCTCTGGTACGCTGGTTTGCCGGAGATCCTGATGGACCGATTTTGCTTTTTCATGCTCTTTTCCCAGCCACATTTGGTGTGATGGTTATTGTCATGATGCGTTGGCAGGGTGGAAAACTTTTATTTGCTTTAGCTGCTGCCATTACTGCAGCTGCAAATCAGTTTTCGGCTTTATTGTTGATAGGAGGGTTCCAGATTATGGAATCATTCATGTGGGCAATCTTCACACATTTATTTGCCGCCATATGGGGATTGTTGTGGGGACTAGCGGCATGGTATCTGGGTAAAGCCCTCGAGCATGCAGGCGTTCCTTCATTAGATAAGCCACCTGCTATTAGCGGTGGCCAAATCAATCACGCGTGAAATCAAGTTATTCTGCACTCGTTCTGGAAGATTACAATTTCTGGTTCAAGCCACCGGCTGGTCAACCGGAAGGCCCGCCCGCTCTATTGGATGTCTCATTCGAGATTGAGGCGGGTGCTTTTGTTCTGATTCTGGGTCGCAGTGGATCAGGGAAAAGTACACTTGCGTTAAACCTTGTGGGCATTTACCCGGACTTTTTTGGAGGTCGTAATCGAGGAAAGGTCTTTGTAAATGACAAGAACAAGGATCTTATAAATCGTCGGGAGTTAGCGGCGGCTGATAGATTCCGTCAGGTAAATATGCTTTTTCAGAATCCCGAAGACCAGATCGTTACATTGACGGTTGAGGAAGAAGTCGGTTTCGCACTAGAAAATTACCTGATTGAACCTGAAGAAATTCACCGTCGTATAGACTGGGCTCTTGAACTTGTAGGGTTAGTTGAATTTCGTAAACGTCAGATGCTTCAGCTCTCTGGTGGAGAAAAACAAAGAGTCGCGTTGGCTGCTATGCTTGCATTAGAGCCTTCCGTGCTCTTGCTCGATGAACCCACCTCTAACCTAGACCCTGCAGGTACAGCTGATGTTTTAGCAGTCATTGATCGCATCAGACGTGATCTTGGATTGACTGTTTTGATGGTAGAACATGAAATGGATGAAGTATTTGATCGGGTAGACAGCGTTTTGCTGGTAGAAGATCAAAAAGTGCTGGGCCCATTTTCCCCACGCCAGTTTATCGAGGAACATGGTTTGTATGTTAGAGACAGTATGGGGCTGTGGATTCCACAGGCATCTGAGGTTGCACTTGAGCTACGAGAAATGAACTTAAATATAGGATCTGTTCCCCTTAATGGGGATGAGTTAGTCAAAGCCGTTGAAGACCTTGTTCCTGATCTGCCAGTCTCAATCCATATAAAACATCAGTTAGTGGATGAATCTTTAGAAATTAAATCAAAGCAATTGTCTCCGGTCATTGAGCTTCAGGATGTTTCTTTTAGCTATGATGATACTCAAGTTTTGAATAATGTTACCTTTTCTGCGCGACCTCAT
>DJLG01000041.1:33548-37804 GCA_002434915.1 Proteobacteria bacterium UBA6522 | reverse complement strand
AAAAAATTAAATTTAACTCTTGGTTTCTCACATCCCGTTAATTACGAAGTGCCAGAAGGCATTACGGTAGAAACGCCTAGCCAAACGGAAATACTAGTTAAGGGTGTTGACCTTCAAAAGGTTGGTCAAGTTGCCGCAGAGCTTAGGAGGTTTCGTCCGCCAGAACCTTATAAGGGTAAGGGTGTACGGTACTCTGATGAGCGGATTGTTCTGAAAGAAGCGAAGAAAAAGTAGTACACCAAAGAAGTAATTGACATATGGAGAAAAAACAAAGACGGCAGCGGCGTGCACGGCGTACCCGAGCTAAGATACATGAGCTCGAAATCAATAGACTTTGTGTGCATCGAACTCCTCGGCATATATATGCTCAAATTATTGCTCCTGAGGGTGGAAGAGTCATTGCTAGCGCATCGACTTTATTGAAGGATGTGCAAAAAGACTTAAAGGGCACCGGGAACAAAGATGCTGCGGCAGCCATTGGCAAACTTATTGCCGAGCGAGCTAAAGCTCAAGGAATTGAAAAAGTAGCTTTCGACCGATCTGGCTTTAATTATCATGGGCGAATCAAGGCTCTCGCAGATGCAGCTCGTGAGGCGGGATTGAACTTATAACTTGGAATAGATGAATGGCAAATACAGAAGAACTCCAGGAAAAATTAGTATCTGTTAACCGAGTATCGAAGGTTGTAAAAGGCGGACGGCAATTTGGTTTTACAGCCCTTACTGTTGTTGGTGATGGCGATGGGCGTGTTGGGTATGGATATGGAAAGGCTAGGGAGCTACCACTTGCTATACAGAAAGCAATGCAAGCTGCACGGAAAAACCTAAACCCTATTAGTCTTAAAGATCAGACCTTGCAATATGTATTAAAAGGTCATCATGGGGCAACACGTGTCTTCATGCAGCCTGCCTCAGAGGGTACGGGAATAATCGCAGGTGGTGCTATGCGTGCAGTATTTGAATGTGCCGGCGTGCGAAATGTATTAGCTAAAAGTTATGGATCCAGAAATCCAATTAATGTAGTTCGAGCTACGATGGATGCGTTGTTGAGTATGTCTTCTCCTCAGGATGTTGCCGAGAAGCGTGGAAAATCTGTTGAAGAGATTCTTAGTTGAAATATAGATGGCAAAAGCTAAATCAAAATTGAGAGTTACTCTTCTTAAAAGAGCTGCAGGAAGAAAGCCAAGGCATGCTGAATGTGTTAGAGGACTTGGGTTACGTCGTATTCGTCATACGGTAGAGGTGATTGATACGCCGGAAAACCGTGGGATGATTAATAAAGTATCTTACCTATTAAAGGTTGAGGAAGCTTAAGTGCGTTTAAATTCTTTAAAACCTGCGCGTGGTTCTCATAAAGTTGGTAAGCGTCGAGGACGTGGTATATCCGCTGGACAGGGGAAGACCGGTGGTAGGGGCGTCAAGGGACAAAAGTCCCGTTCCGGTGGTTACCATAAAGTGGGTTTTGAGGGTGGTCAGATGCCTTTGCAAAGGCGGCTACCAAAAATTGGCTTCTATTCAGCACAAAGTAAACTTCGTGCTGAGGTTCGGTTGCATGAGCTGGAGCTTGTGAAGGACGATTTAGTTGATCTGGCGGCGTTAAAAAAACATCGCCTGATTCCGAAGATAACCCAACATGCGAAAGTGATCGCATCTGGCAAGATAAAGAAGGCTGTCAAAGTAGTTGGGCTTGCAGTAACCCCAGGCGCTCGTGTGGCAATTGAGTCAGCGGGTGGAAGTGTGGAACAGTAATAATGGCAAAGGAAGGATCAGCAGTGTCGGCGTCAATTCTTGGGGAAGCTACTCGTTTCTCTGAAGTTCGCCAGCGCCTGTTCTTTTTGATAGGGGCACTAGTAGTCTATCGGATTGGCACATTTATACCTGTGCCTGGCATTGATCCATTTGCCCTTGAGCAGTTTTTCGAGGCGCAGTCCGGAACGATTTTAAGTATGTTTAATATGTTCTCTGGTGGGGCGCTTGAAAGACTCTCGATTTTTGCTCTTGGGATTATGCCGTACATTTCTGCCTCTATTATTATGCAGATGTCGACCCATGTCGTGCCTCAACTTGGTCAACTTAGAAAAGAAGGCGAAGCAGGTAGGCGTAAAATTACACAGTACACGCGATACGGCACAGTACTCTTATGTGCTTTCCAATCAACAGCCGCTACAACAGCGTTACAGAACCAGGGTGTGGTTATAAATCCAGGACCCTCTTTTGTTTTTACTGCTTCTGTCACGCTTGTTTGTGGAACCATGTTTTTAATGTGGTTAGGTGAGCAGATTACAGAGCGTGGTTTAGGCAATGGTATTTCAATGATTATCCTAGCTAGCATTGTTTCGGGTTTGCCGTCTGCTATAGGCGGAACGCTTGAGCTAGTGAATACTGGCGGAATGAATCCAGCCATGCCATTTATTATGGGGATTTTGATACTGGGTGTGACAGGATTCGTCGTGTTTATGGAGCGTGCTCAACGTAGAATTACAGTTAACTACGCTAAAAGACAACAGGGTAGAAGGCTCTACGCTGGACAGACATCCCACTTACCATTCAAAATTAATATGGCAGGGGTCATACCCCCTATATTCGCTTCAAGTTTGATCTTGTTTCCAGCGACAATTGCTAGTTGGTTTGGCACAAGCCAGGCTGTGTCCTGGCTTCAGAGAGTTGCAGCAAGTCTTTCACCAGGCCAGCCGTTGTATATTCTTTTTTATGCATCACTGATAATTTTCTTCTGCTTTTTTTATACTGCACTGGTTTTTAATTCTAAAGAGACTGCTGATAACCTTAAACGCTCAGGAGCATTTATTCCTGGTATTCGTCCTGGTCAACAGACAGCAGAGTATATTGATAGGGTGCTGACTAGGCTAACATTCTGGGGCGCAATATATATTACGGCCGTTTGCCTCATGCCAGAATTTATGATTTTGAGGTTTAATGTGCCTTTCTACTTTGGTGGTACTTCACTCCTTATTATTGTTGTAGTAACAATGGACTTCATGTCGCAGCTGCAGGCACACATGATGAGCCATCAATACCAGGGATTATTAAACAAGGCTAATTTACGTGGAGCCGGCAGAAGCTAGGTATGCCGGAGATAACAAATGAAAGTTAGAGCATCAGTAAAAAAAATCTGCCGTAACTGCAAAATAGTTCGTCGTAAACGGGTAGTGCGAGTGATCTGTTCTGACCCAAGACATAAGCAGAGGCAAGGCTAAGGAACATATTATGGCTCGTATTGCTGGCATAAATATCCCGGTAACTAAACACGTTAGTATTGCGCTGACACATATTTATGGTGTTGGACGAAGTAGCGCCAATTTGGCTTGTAAGGCTGCGGCGATTGACCCCGCTACCCTTGTTAAAGATCTAACCGAACCAGAAGTGGCAAAATTAAGGGATGTAGTTGCAAAACTTGTTGTTGAGGGGGATTTGCGTAGAGAAACTGCAATGAACATTAAACGACTAATGGACCTTGGGTCTTATCGCGGCATCAGGCATAGACGAGGATTGCCGACAAATGGACAGAGAACAAAGACAAATGCGCGAACAAGGAAAGGGCCTCGTAGGCCCATCAGAAAATAGATAATTTTTGATCTAGTTTGGATAAAATTTAATGGCTCAACCTACTCAGAAAAAGAAAAAAGATAGACGCACTGTGCTAGATGGCGTGGCACATATTCATGCATCTTTCAATAATACGATCATTACAATCACCGATCGACAGGGTAACGCGCTGTCTTGGGCAACGTCTGGCGGCTGTGGTTTTAGGGGATCTAGAAAGAGCACCCCGTTTGCTGCTCAAGTGGCAGCTGAAAAGGCAGGCACAGCAGCAAAAGATTATGGACTTAAGAATTTAGAAGTTCGGGTAAAAGGCCCCGGCCCTGGCCGTGAGTCTGCAGTTCGAGCGCTGAATGCAGTTGGTTATAAGATCACTCAAATCGAGGATGTTACACCTATTCCTCATAACGGTTGTCGACCGCCAAAACGGCGTCGAGTGTAAGCGGAAGTAATAATGGCGAGATATATAGGACCTACCTGTAAGTTGGCCCGTCGAGAAGGGACGGATCTTTTTTTGAAGAGCGGGGTTAGACCTCTCGACTCTAAATGTAAGCTAGAGGTGCCACCAGGTGGACCTGGCCAACGTCGGCCACGTGTATCGGACTATGGCATGCAGCTTCGTGAGAAACAAAAATTGAGACGAATGTATGGCGTACTTGAACGTCAATTTCGGAACTACTATAAAAGAGCTGCTCGAGG
>DJLG01000041.1:31396-33160 GCA_002434915.1 Proteobacteria bacterium UBA6522 | reverse complement strand
TATCGCATGGGATTTGCTTCAACTCGTGCGGAAGCTAGACAACTAGTTAGTCACAAGGGAATTGTTGTTAATGAGCAGATTGTGAATATCCCCTCCTTTCAGATGAAGGCAGGGGATAAGGTGGCAGTTAGAGAGCGTGCGAAAGAGCAAACTCGTATCAAGTCTGCTCTAGATATTGCGACTCAAGTTGGTATGCCTGACTGGGTCGATGTTGATGAAAAAAAGATGGAGGGAGTGCTAAAGACTCTCCCAGAGAGAGAAGAAATTCTTCCGGATATTAATGAGAATCTTGTGGTCGAGTTGTACTCCAAGTAATAAAGGAAATCCAGATGCAGGAATCAGTAACTGACTTCTTGAGGCCACGAGCCGTCAAAGTCCAGCCGCTTCAGGCAAACCAGGCAAAGATTACCATCGAGCCCTTCGAGAGAGGCTTTGGGCACACACTAGGTAATGCACTACGTCGAATACTATTGTCTTCTATGCCAGGAGCAGCAATCGTCGAGGCAGAGATAGAGGGTGTGCTTCACGAGTATACGAGTATAGAAGGTGTTCAAGAGGATGTGGTTGATGTCTTGCTTAATTTAAAAGAAGTAGCTATCACCATGCATTCTCGCGATGAGGCTGAGCTTACCTTGTCAAAAGTAGGGCCTGGTCCCGTTACCGCAGGTGATATTCAATGTGAACATGACATTGAAATTGTTAATCCTGATTTGGTTATTGCCAATCTGACACAGTCAGGGGAGCTTAAAGCGTTCTTAAAAGTAATTCGTGGACGAGGCTATAGGCCTGCACCAAAGCAGGATGCATTTGAAGAGCAAACACGTCCAATTGGTAAGCTTCAGCTTGATGCTTCGTTTAGTCCTGTGCGCCGTGTAACTTATGATGTAGATAGTGCACGAGTAGAGCAGCGGACGGATCTAGATAAACTAATTGTTGAAATTGAAACTAATGGCACAATTGATCCAGAAGAAGCAGTTCGTCGGGCCGGACAAATTCTACAGAATCAACTTGAGGTATTTATCGATTTACAAGGCGAGGATGAGCTGGGAACTGCAGAAGACGCTCAAATAGACCCTGTTCTTTTTCGGCCTGTCGATGAGCTTGAGCTTACGGTACGGTCGGCAAATTGTTTAAAAGCAGAAAACATAAATTATATTGGCGATCTGGTTATAAGGACGGAAGTAGAATTGTTAAGAACCCCTAATCTTGGTAAAAAATCATTAACTGAGATTAAGGATGTATTGGCAGCTCATGGCCTTACATTAGGAGAGCGCCTAGAAAACTGGCCACCTCCATCATTGATAGCCGCGGATGAACCCGCACCTGCACCTGCAGCATTTTGATAGTTAAGGAACTCTGCAATGCGTCACCGTAAATCTGGCAGAAAACTAGGGAGAAACTCTTCTCACCGAAAAGCGATGTTTCGTAATATGGCTGCCTCTTTATTTCGTCATGAAACTATTAGGACAACGTTACCGAAGGCTAAGGAATTACGTCGAGTGGCAGAACCGCTAATAACTCTTGCAAAAAAAGATGATGTTGCGCATAGGAGATTGGCACATTCCCGTTTAAGGGATGATGTTGCAGTAGGGAAGTTATTTAATGAACTAGGCCCGCGATTCAAAGATAGGCCAGGGGGTTATCTTAGGATTCTTAAGATGGGGTTGCGTGCAGGGGACTCAGCTCCAATGGCTTTAGTTCAACTTATGGATCAGCCAGACAAAGATTAATCGCATAAATTTTATGGTTTTGTTTAAAATCTAT
>DJLG01000041.1:0-30972 GCA_002434915.1 Proteobacteria bacterium UBA6522 | reverse complement strand
TCAATAAAATAGTGATACTCATGCAGCCAGCATCCAAACAAATACTGCCCAGCGGTTGTTCATGATTGGTAAAATGAATCGAATTTTAATACAACGCATTAAGCGTACACTTTTTGTTCTGGGAATAGCCTTGCTGTTTGGCACGGTGATCATCTCAATTGCAGTGGTTGGAGGGCTCATTCAGTTCCCGGAAAACTTAATTGCAGGTGAGTCTACAGTGCATTCAATAGCGCGCTTCGCGATCATCGGCTGCTTGCTTGCGGCACTCGGTTCGATGGAGTGAGACACTTTTTTTACCCATTTTAATCATATAAAAGGACAACTTTATGTTTCAAAAATCTGATATTTTTATTTTGCTGGCAGTTGCCATTTCATTTGCGTTATCAGGGTTCCTTTGGTTTACCGGTCAACGTGATGAAGGCCTTTTTACCGCCCTATGGGTGCCATCTATTTTGTGTTTCGGCATTTATTTTAAACTGATGTCAATCAAAGGTGCAGGTTCATGAGCACAGGACTTATACTGATGTTTGCAATAGGTGTATTCGTGCTAATGTCTATAGGCATTATCCTTACGATGATTGAGTTCAATAGACTCACTGATGACCCATCTATTCGAAAAGGTACGGGTAGGCCAGAAACGGATACTTAAATTAGTAACATGGTTTGTTTTTAGGACACCCCTGACTTTATAAGTGCTGGGCGTGATAGGTTGACGCTTTCGGAGCAAGTTACAAGAATATTGTCTTCTATTCTTATGCCTCCATAAGGTATCAATGTTTCTACTTTAGCCCAATTAATAAGATTGGAAAGAGAACAGTTCCTAAGTTGATCTAGTAATGATGGTATAAAATAGAGCCCAGGTTCTATAGTTACAACAAATCCAGGATGAAGGCTTCTTGTGAGACGCAGGAATGGATGATCTGTGGGGGGCATCTCAGTCGATCCACTCGGAGAGTAAAGGTATCCACCCCTATCGTGCACTTGAAGTCCGAGTAGGTGTCCAAGTCCATGTGGCAGAAAAAATCTGGTTATTCCGCGCTCATAAGCTTCTTCTGCTTTGGATGTGATGAGTTGATGCTCTTCTAATACATTTGCTAGTAGTTGGTGGGCTAGTTCATTGAGAAAAACAAAGCTAACATCGCTTTTAGTGTTTGAACATAGTTTTTTTTGTAGCCCATCCATTGCTTTTATTAAAGCATCAAAGTGATTATTTTCGTCCGAAATAGTTCTCGTAATATCTGAGGCGTAACCATTAAAGGTTGCTCCTGCATCTAAAAGAAAAGAAAGAAAGTTATCTGGAGGGTTACGGTCTAAATTCTGGTAGTGAAGAGTGCTAGCATGTTCGTTTAGAGCGACGATATTCTGATAAGGAAGTTCAAATTCGCGCTGTCCAGTGGTCGTGCAATAGACTTGATTTAGTTGAAACTCAGATTTCTTTTTTAATTTTTTAGTTAGTTCTTTTTGTGCCGCTGCATGGCCGACAGCGGCAATTTTATTAGCTTCGGTGATACAAGCGATCTCATAGTCTGTTTTGAATGCGCGGTAAAAGTCTAAATGGTCCAGTAATCCTTGATTATTAATGCTCGAAAACCCCATTGATAAATCGGATTTTTCTCCGATAGCGGCTAGCTTAGATGAAGATATTTTGAGCTCTTCGAGCATTTTAGTTGTATTTGGAACAGAGATGATATCGAAGTGATTCGTCCAAAATCCACTAGGGTCCCTAGGACTTTCATGCCAAAAATCAGTTTGCTGTACATGAACTAATATGGGCTCATGCCCAGGTATTATTTTTATTGCTGAAATAGGAAAAATCTGAGGAACCCAAACTTTAAAATAAGGTTCGACATAGAAAGGATATTGATTATCGTCTCGAAATCTTGTTTTTTTGGCCCCTGCAAAAACAATAATCCCGTCCATTTTATGAGTACTGCAGGCTTCAGAAAATCGTTTAGACCATTCAGCAATATGATCTAAATAGAGTTTATTTAATATATCTGGAGATTGTTGTTCAAGCACTGGTTGTTTCCATTGTTTGCATTATGCATGTATTCAGCTGAGAAAAACTCGTGAATAATTAGGAGTAGTTAAAAGATTAACCCATAATTACCGCTATCTAGAAGTTTAAGAGTTACTAATTGCGATGGACAGACCTGCAGGAAACCTTTACTCAACACGCTCGGTTGTGATGACCACAAATGGTATGGCTGCTACAAGTCATCCTCTTGCGACTCAAATCGCGATTGATATTCTTAAAAACGGTGGTACAGCTGTTGATGGTGCGATAGCAGCAAATGCTGCACTGGGGTTAGTAGAACCCACGGGCAGTGGAATAGGAGGTGATTTATTTGCAATTTATTGGCATGAAAAAGAAAAATCTCTTATTGGACTTAATGCCAGTGGCCGGTCTCCTAAGAAATTAAGTTATGAGGATATGAAATGTGCATGTCCGGATGGGAAAGTCCCAGCTTACGGACCTCTTAGTGTTAGTACGCCAGGTGCAGTAGATGGGTGGTTTAAACTGCACGGCAGATTCGGAAAAATCCCAATGACTCAGTTACTAGCTCCTTCCATTTCTTATGCAGAAAAAGGGTTTCCCGTCACCGAAATAATTGCAGAAACTTGGGCTAGTGATGCAGATATACTTAATCAATACTCCGGGTTTTCTGATGTGTTTATGCCTAAAGGTAAAGCTCCCCGCCCAGGCGAGATTTTTACCAATCCTAGACTAGCAAAAACATATCGTCATATTTCTAAGTATGGACGTGATGGTTTTTATTCTGGTGATGTTGCTAATTCGATCGCTGATTACATGGCATCCAATGGGGGGTTTATAAGCGCTATAGATCTTGCGGAACATAAATCCCAATGGGTAGATCCTGTTACAACTAACTATAGGGGCTATGATGTTTGGGAGTTACCTCCTAATGGACAGGGCATTGCAGTCCTACAGATGCTAAATATCTTAGAAAGCTTTGATCTAAGATCAAATGGATGGGGGAGCCTCGAATATCTTCATCTGTTAATTGAGGCCAAGAAACTTGCTTTTGAGGATAGGGCGCATTTTTATGCAGATCCTGATTTCTCAACCGCGCCAGTGTCTCAGCTCATTTCCAAGTCTTATGCAAAGAGCCGAGTTGCATTAATTAATACCTCTAAGGCTTCCAAGACACTCCCATATGGTGAGCCAGAGGCCCTGAATCAGGGGGATACAGTTTATTTAACCGTGGCTGATGGGGATGGAAACATGCTTTCCCTGATTCAGAGTAATTATAGAGGGATGGGGTCTGGGATGACACCAGGAGATCTGGGTTTTGTGCTGCAGAATAGGGGAGAGATGTTTAGCCTTAATAAGGATCACGCGAATGTTTATGCTCCGGGAAAACGTCCGTTTCATACTATCATTCCTGCCTTTGTAACTAAGGATGGGCAGCCTTTCATGAGCTTTGGGGTTATGGGCGCAGCTATGCAGCCACAAGGACAGGTCCAGGTGCTTAATAACATCATCGATTTTGGGATGGACATACAAGCAGCGGGCGATGCCCCTCGTATTCGTCATGACGGTTCCAGTGACCCAATGGGAGAAAGAATGAACAATGGTGGAACGGTTTATCTAGAAACAGGTTATGGAGATGAAATCTTAGGAAAACTTAGCGCCATTGGCCATAGCGTAGCAAGAGATGTAGGAGGATATGGAGGTTATCAGGCAATTCAACGTGATAGCAAAAATGGAGTCTACCTAGGAGCTTCCGAATCCAGAAAAGATGGGCATGCAGCGGGATACTAGCGTGGATACAGTACTTACTGGTATTACGACAACTGGAACACCCCATATTGGGAATTATGTTGGAGCAATTCGTCCAGCTGTTATCGCGAGCCATAACTCAAGTGCTACTTCTTTTTATTTCCTAGCTGATTATCACTCATTAGTAAAAAGTGGAGACCCAGCGAAGGTAGCAACCTCAACACTTGAGATTGCAGCTAGCTGGATAGCTTCTGGGCTAAGCCCCGAGGCTACTCTTTATAGGCAGTCTGATGTGCCTGAGATCATGGAATTAGCTTGGATACTTACATGCATGACCGCCAAAGGATTAATGAACAGAGCTCATGCCTATAAAGCGGCCATAGCTGATAATGAGGCCAGCGGGAATAAGGATCCTGATAAGGGAATTAATATGGGTCTTTTTTGTTATCCCGTTCTTATGGCCGCTGACATTTTAATGTTTAAGGCTAATAAGGTACCTGTGGGTAAGGATCAGATACAGCATGTGGAGATGGCTCGAGATATTGCAGGACGTTTTAATCACCATTATGGAGAAACATTTATTCTTCCTGAGGCGGTAGTAAGCCAGAATGCAGCAGTGCTTCCAGGGCTTGATGGACGGAAGATGTCAAAAAGCTATGGTAATACGATACCGCTTTTTTCCGAGGAAAAAGCACTACGCAAAATGATAATGAAAATCAAAACTAACTCGCAAGAACCAGGGGATCCCAAAGATCCAGATATAAGCTCACTTTTCTCTATTTATCGTGCTTTTTCATCGGAAGAGGAATCACTTCTGATCCGCCAGCAATATTTGGAGGGCATAGGTTGGGGAGAAATGAAGAAAACTCTTTTTGAGTATTTAAACGAGAAGTTGAAAGAACCGAGAAAAGAATATAAGCGGTTAATGTCGGAACCCGATTATGTTGAGAGTCTTCTCCAGCAGGGCGCTAGTAAAGCTAGAGGGGTCAGCCAACCTTTTATTGGAGAGATTCGTGCGGCTGTAGGACTGCGATCCCTTTGTTAAACTGAGGTTAAGGTCTCGTTAATTGCTCTTCAACGCTAAAACATTTTTGCTAGACATTTTCCGGTATAGGATTCTTGATTTTTTGAAACTGCTTTTGGTGAGCCTGTAGCGAGAACATTTCCACCTTTTAGCCCACCCTCCGGGCCCAGATCAATAATCCAATCAGCAGTTTTTATGACTTCCAGATTGTGCTCAATTATTACAATAGTATTGCCTTGATCCCTAAGCGCATATAAGACTTCAAGCAATTGGGCAATATCATGGAAATGAAGTCCAGTAGTTGGTTCATCGAGAATGTACAGGGTTGAACCAGTGCTGCGTTTGGATAGTTCTTTAGCAAGTTTTATTCGTTGTGCTTCTCCTCCAGATAATGTTGTTGCGTTCTGTCCGAGTTGAACGTAAGAAAGACCAACGGCCATTAATGTTTCTAGTTTTATCTTTATTTTTGGTACATTACGGAAAAATTCAAGCGCCGTTTCAACCGTCATTTCTAATGCTTCATGAATATTTTTTCCTTTATAACGAATTTCAAGGGTTTCTCTGTTATATCGCCTACCATTACAAAGATCACAGGAAACATATATATCTGGTAAAAAATGCATTTCTACCTTTATGACTCCATCTCCTTGACATGTTTCACAGCGCCCACCTTTAACGTTGAAACTAAAGCGACCAGGCTTATAGCCCCGAGACCTCGATTCCTGAGTTGCAGAAAATAATTCTCGAAGAGGTGTAAAAAGACCGGTATAAGTTGCAGGGTTAGAGCGGGGCGTCCGTCCGATAGGGTTTTGATTTATATCTATTACGCGATCAACAAGTTCTAGGCCATAGGCCTTTTTAAAGGGTGCGGAGTCATAGCTTCTCTTATTTATTTTTTCAGCGGTGAGGCGATAAAGAGTGTCATTTATGAGCGTACTCTTACCAGACCCTGATACGCCAGTAACACAGGTCATTAGACCAAGGGGTATATCAACATTGATATTTTTTAGATTATTTCCGCAGGCGCCGCGGATGCTCAATACTGCTTGGGAATCATATTGCCGACGTTTTTTTGGAAAAGGGATTTCTAGTTTTTTGCTTAGGTATTGGCCGGTCAGTGAGGAAGTTGTTGCCTTAATATCCTCTGGGGTACCTTCAGCAATTATGCTGCCTCCATGGATTCCAGCACCAGGGCCTAGGTCAATCACATGATCTGCTGCAAGTATCGTTTCTGCATCATGTTCCACAACTATAACCGTGTTCCCTAGATCACGTAATTGTTGGAGAGTCTCTAATAATCTTTGATGATCTCTTTGATGGAGGCCAACCGATGGTTCATCCAGTATGTAAATAACGCCCATGAGACCTGATCCGATCTGGCTGGCTAGACGAATACGTTGTGATTCACCCCCAGAAAGGGTATCTGCACTCCGATCAAGAGTAAGGTAATCAAGCCCAACATCTACAAGAAAGCCTAGACGACTGCGTACTTCTTGTACGATCTTATCTGCAATTTCACCGCGCCAACCAGAAAGTTTTAGTTTAGAGAAAAATTGAAATGAAGTGCCTACGGTTTGTTCTGTAATGGCATGTATTGCATGGTTATGCACTAATACATTACGTGCTGCATCATTCAACCGGGATCCTTGGCATCTTTCGCATGCCTGGACGCCTTGATATTTGCTAAGCTCTTCACGGACTGCACTGGACTCGGTTTCTTTGTATCGACGTTGCATGTTTGGAATGATGCCTTCAAAAGCATGGCACCAGTCGCTCTCGTCATCCTGTGTACTCAGGTAATCAAACTTAATTTTTTCTTCCCCGCTGCCATAAAGAATAACCTTACGGATAGTATCTGTAAGTTTTTCAAATGGTGTATCAATATCAAAGGAATAGTGGGTTGCAAGGGATTTAATGAGCTGAAAGTAATGTGTATTGTGACGGTTCCAACCCCGAACAGCGCCACCTGCCAATGATAAGTGAGGGTATCGAACGACTAGTTTTTGATCAAAAAATTGGTGTAAGCCGAGCCCATCGCAGTCTTGGCATGCTCCGGCTGGGTTATTAAATGAAAAAAGTCTAGGCTCTAGTTCTGAGATTCCATAACCACAGGTAGGGCAAGCAAACTTATCAGAAAAGATTTTTTCTTCTATGGAGTTATCCATTAAGGCTAATCGAGCCACGCCGCCTGATAATGCGAGTGCTGTTTCGAATGATTCTGCTAGGCGAAGTCGCAGTTCTGAACGCACTTTGAGGCGGTCTATTACCACTTCTATAGTATGTTTTTCATTACGCCCAATATTTGGCATATCCTCCAATTCATAGACAGTGCCATCAATACGCGCTCTTATAAAACCTCGCATTCTTAAGTCTTTAATGATTTCGGTGTGCTTTCCTTTTTTAGAGCTAATAATAGGAGCGAGCAGCATAATCCTGGTGCCCTCCTCAAAGGTCATCACCTGATCGACCATTTGGGAAATGCTTTGCGCGTTTAGAGCTATTTTATGTTTTGGACAGTGAGGGATGCCCGAGCGCGCAAATAGCAGTCGCAGATGATCATAGATCTCGGTAATAGTGCCAACGGTAGAACGGGGGTTATGCGAGGATAGCCTTTGCTCTATTGAGATAGCGGGTGAAAGACCATCAATATAGTCAACTTCAGGTTTTTGCATGACAGAGAGAAACTGTCTTGCGTATGTTGATAAAGACTCAACATATCGGCGCTGTCCCTCAGCATAGATTGTATCGAACGCTAGTGACGACTTTCCTGATCCGGATAGACCTGTAATTACAATAAGCTGGTTTCGTGGTAGGTCAAGGTCTATGCCCTTTAAGTTATGTGTTCTTGCACCGCGTATTTGTATGTGGGTTGTAGACATGCAAAAGGGGACTTTAATTTAGGTAATCCCCTACTATACGATGTCATAAAACTGCCACGCAAAGATATCTATATGGAGCGCATAGTGTCTGAAGGTACGGAAGAGGAATGGTGCTTAAAACCAGTGATAGGCTACCTTATTGTTACAAGTTAAGATTACGGTCTAACAAACCGTCCTGAAGCGTTTAGATCACAATTGAATGAAAAGAATTGCTCTTGTGGCGAATAGATTAATTCTCTTTGGTGGGTCATTGGTTCTGCAATGTAATCAGGATCATCAAGAGTAAATTCAACAATCATGCGAGTGCCATTAGATATAAGCCTATAACGTTCTATCACATGCTTGCGTATGCCTGACGGAACGCCAATCTGGTAAGGAGATCGATGATCTGTAAAATTAGTTGTATCTACAACGAGGGTGTCTTCTTCCCAGCGCCCTATTGAATGTCCAGTCGATAATCGTTCAGTAGCAGGTGGGTGTTCTCGGCCATCCATATAAATTATGCGTTCTTCATCAAAATATTCGCTTCGAATAATAATTGGACTATCTAAGTTTTCTTCGATTTGAATTTCTAGTAGATAAAAGGTGGTTGAAACAATCGCACCGGGAGTAGGTCGACCAAGACATGTTGACTCAGGGTTTTCTGCGGAAAGGGGGTCATAGCTAGATTGGGCTGCTGCACCTTGTTCCGTTAGTTTGAGATTGGCATGGAAAAAACCATCAAATCCGCCTGGATACGCAACAAGCTTTGTAGCGTCTACACGCCATATGCCAGCTATGCTATCAGACTCAGGAGGTACTTCTGGATCATTAGAGGCATCCTGTAGTGTTACGCCACCAGCTAGCATTAATCCGCCCTGCTTTTGAATGGATTCAACCACTGCATAGGGTCGACCATCTAATGCTGGATGAACTCGCACAAAAACTCTATCGCCTGGGACTAATGTCTCATTGGTCCAACCGCGTCTTCTTAGTCCGTTAGCTGTACCCATCTGTAAGGACCAAATTACGGGTTCGCCACTTTGCATTGTTTCCATATCAACATAAACATGGGGATTTCTGAATCCAAATTCAGTCACTGTCCCTTCAAATGCAAGAATAGAATCAACATCTAGACCGGCATCGCTATGATGAGCAGAGACTGTTGTGGTTAGAACGAGCATCATGATGATCGTACTCATATGCTTCATAAAGCGTCTCCCTAGCTTCTGCAATACTGTAATAGTGCGGGCTAATACTATTCGAATGGTATCCTAATCCAGATAGATTTGATCGTCATTAGAACAGGAGTAGCTATGCTTCGCTTTTTTATTTTGAATAATTCAAAATTTTTTCTTCTTTTTGCTTTAATTTCGACGTTAGTAAAAGCTCAAGATGATCTTTATATTCAGAACCTTACTTGGGCAGATCCTCCTGGTAGAGATATGGGTTCTGTTAGCTGGACTCACCCGGATGCTGAGGGAAATATTTGGCTAGCGGAGAGATGCGGCCAGAATAGCTGTGTGGATGCCCAGAATTTAGCTCCTATCCATATGTATGATGAAAATGGACGTTGGGTGAAGAGTTTTGGTGAAGGTATGTTTGTTTTTCCACATGGAATTTATGTTGATTCTGATGGAAATATTTGGGTTACCGATGCTGGTGGGGAAGGCGAACGGGGGAATCAGGTATTCAAGTTTAACTCCGATGGGGAGGTCTTGATGACTCTAGGCCAACCAGGCGTTTCAGGTGTTGGCCCAGAATATTTTAGTGAACCGACGGACGTTGTTGTCTCAAAAAATGGGGATATTTTTGTATCTGATGGACATTCACCAGATGGTAACAATCGTATTGTCCGGTTTTCGGCAGAAGGCAGATTCATTGATAGTTGGGGTATGACTGGATCTGGTCCTGGTGAGTTTCTCATTCCCCATGCTTTAGCTATGGACTCCACAGGTAGATTATTTGTTGGCGATCGTAATAATAATCGGATTCAGATCTTTGATCAGAATGGTAATTTTCTTGATGAGTGGACAAATTTTGGCCGGCCTTCTGGTTTGTTTATAACCTCAGATGACACAATCTATGTATCGGATAATACATCTAATGCACAACGTAATCCTGGCTGGGTGAGGGGTGTGCGTATAGGTAACGCACTTGATGGATCTGTCGCTACGTTTATTCCTGATGCCTCATTTGATTTAAATAATTCAAGTGCGACGGGTGCCCATGGAGTTTCGGCTAATTCTCAGGGCGTTATTTTTGGTGGCGAAGTGGGCGGTAGGACTGTCATGGTGCATCAACGTCGTTGAGAGCGATACTAGTTCAGAATGTAGGTGGTAACGTAGTGGAATTAAACACTCTCAAGCGTACAATGTATTAAATTACAAGTGCAGACAGTATGTAAAAACTAGGAGCTTCCATGGCAAGAGGGATTAATAAAGTGATATTGGTTGGTAATCTTGGAGCGGACCCCGAAACACGGGCTATGCCAAGTGGTAGTTCTGTGACTAATATCCGTATTGCGACCACAGAATCATGGAAAGACAAAAATACAGGCGATCAGCAAGAGAGGACCGAATGGCATAGCATCGCTTTTTTTGGTCGACTAGCGGAAATTGCCGGAGAATATTTAAACAAAGGATCTCAGGTATACGTTGAAGGAAAGCTTCGTACGCGAAAGTGGCAAGATCGCGAAGGAAACGATCGTTGGACTACAGAAGTTGTGGCAAATGAGCTGCAAATGCTGGGTGGGCGAGCCGGAGCGGGCGCACCGGCACAAGGGGCGGCTCCAACTGCTCCTCCTCAGAGTTCTGGGGATGCTCCACAGGACACCTCAACACCATTCGATGACGACATCCCTTTTTAAGAAATTTATAACGTATTTTTCAACGGAATTGGAAAGCGAGCCTGAGCTATTCAAGTCTCGAACCATAAATTTTCTATATAACAATAACTGAATGATTTATGCCAGATCGACTTTTTATTAAGACTTTTGGTTGTCAGATGAATGAGTATGACTCATCCAAAATGAAGGATGTTTTGGTGGACAGCCTAGATATAAAGGAAACAAGCCATGCTGAAGAAGCTGACATACTATTATTAAATACTTGTTCAGTTCGTGAGAAGGCTCAGGAGAAGGTCTTTTCATTGCTTGGAAGATGGCGGGAACTTAAAGAGCAGCAGCCACATAAAATCATTGGTGTGGGTGGTTGTGTTGCTAGTCAGGAGGGGGAGGCAATCCTAGCCCGAGCTCCTTTTGTGGATTTAGTTTTTGGACCACAGACGCTTCATCGACTACCTACAATGATTGGCCAAGTCCGTGCTGGGCAACCTAGTGTAGTGGATATTAGTTTTCCAGAGATTGAAAAATTTGATGTCCTGCCAACCCCTAAATTCTCTGCGGTGACAGCATTTGTTTCTGTGATGGAGGGATGTAGTAAATATTGTACTTTTTGCGTAGTTCCATACACTCGTGGGGAAGAAATTAGTCGTCCAATAGATGATGTAATTGCTGAAGTTGTGGGTCTTGCTGAGTTAGGCGTGAAAGAAATAAATCTTTTAGGCCAGAATGTTAATGCCTACTGTGGTCCGGTACATGCAGGCGGCACAGCTGATCTTGCCACGCTAATTTACTATGTTGCAGCGATTGATGGAATTGAACGGATACGCTTCACGACATCTCATCCTAGTGAATTTACCGAGCCATTGATTCGTGCTTATGCCGAGGTCAAAGAATTAGCAAGTTATCTGCATTTGCCAGTACAAAGTGGATCAGATGATATCTTACAGCTTATGAAACGTGGGTATACAGCATCTGATTACATTGCAAAAATAGATGCGCTTAAAGAAAATCGTCCAGGAATTTCTATCTCCTCTGACTTTATTGTTGGGTTCCCAGGTGAAACGGCGGAAGATTTTGATGCTACGTTGGATTTAATTAAGAGAGTGGGCTTTGATCAGTCATTTAGTTTTATCTATAGCCAGCGTCCAGGAACACCTGCGGCAACTGTGGAAGATCATGTTTCTCGAGATGTTAAACAGCAGCGCTTGCAGCAGCTACAGAATTTAGTTAACGAACAAGCAGGTATCATCAGTAGAAACATGGTTGGTAAAGTCGAGAGAGTTCTTGTTGAGAGGCTTTCAAAAAAATCTTCGCGCGAGCTCGCAGGGCGAACGGAAAACAACCGCTGGGTTAATTTTGCTGGCAGCTCTTCCCTTATTGGGCAGTTTGTAGATGTGCAAATTTCAGAAGCGTTGCGTAACTCATTGAGAGGACGTCTTTTAAGTGAACAGGATGAGCAGTTCGTTGCCTGAAGTATCTCAGAAGAGTGATTCTCTGGACGTAGTTCTCGCACCAGAGGATCATCATCGTATGGCTAATTTATGTGGGCAGTTTGATGAACATTTGCGTCAGATTGAACGAGGACTAGGTATACGGATAAAAAATCGAGGAAATCATTTCAGGCTTGATGGGACATTAAAATCGATTGAAGTAGGGCAGGGTGTATTAGAAGAGCTGTTTTCTTTAACTGAAGCTGAGGAAATTGATCCGGAGCGTGTTCATCTCTGTATGCAGGAATTCTCTAGAGTTGACCGTGAAGCTCGCCAAGAGAGTATGGTTTTTCGTACGAGAAGGCGAGATGTGCGTGCGAGGGGTTCTAATCAGAACGCCTATGCAATGGCTATGAGATCTAAAGATCTAACATTTGGTATTGGTCCAGCAGGCACTGGAAAAACCTATCTTGCTGTAGCAGCAAGTGTAGAGGCGCTAGATACAGGTACAGTACGTAGGATTGTTTTGGTTCGACCTGCTGTCGAAGCAGGAGAGAGACTTGGTTTTTTGCCAGGCGATATGTCTCAAAAGGTTGATCCTTACCTAAGACCAATGTACGACGCTCTTTATGAGATGATGGGGTATGAGCGAGTTGGGCGTCTCATAGAGCGTAATATTATTGAGATAGCGCCACTTGCCTTTATGCGCGGTCGTAGCCTTAATGAGTCCTTCATTATTTTAGATGAAGCGCAGAATACAACGGTTCAGCAGATGAAAATGTTCCTTACCAGAATAGGTTTTGGTTCAAGAGCGGTTGTGACTGGAGATGTGACCCAGACTGATTTGCCTAAGGGACTGGAATCTGGTTTGAAACATGCTAATCGTATTTTGCAAGATGTTTTAGGAGTGAAGTTTGTCCATTTTGATCCTCAGGATGTAGTTCGACATAGGTTGGTGCAGAAGATTGTTGAAGCCTATAGTAGAGACCAAGGTTAGAATGGTTCGCTTAAGATTATGAAGGCTTCAGAATAAGGGTTCTATCTGGAAATTATTATTCAAAACGCTGATGAATCAACAAAGATCCCGCTTAGTGAACAAATCAAAGAATGGGTTCAATGTGCTTTGGGCAAGGAACGATCTGGCGAACTGACTGTACGTATTGTTGGTGAGATTGAGAGTGCTGCCCTTAATGAACGGTTTCGTAACGTTATGGGAGCCACAAACGTTCTAGCATTTCCTTATGATGAAAGTCCTTTTGAAGGTTCTAAAGAGTCAGAGCTAATTGGTGATCTGGTTGTTTGTGCGCCAGTTCTCGAGCGCGAGGCTGTTGCACAAGACAAGGCTTTATCAGCTCATTGGGCGCATATATTAGTTCATGGGACATTACATCTGCTTGGTTATGATCATCAAAATATTGAGGATACAAAGGCTATGGAAGAGAGAGAAAGAGACCTGCTAGGTTCTTTAGGTTTCGAAGATCCCTATGAGTCTATTGAATAATACCTTGCAAGGTGTGTTAGAGGATTGCAAGATAGGCGTTACCGATGTCCGAAGATTTACCTCCCAGTAGCGATAATTCCGGAAAGTCCGGTTGGTGGTCACGCCTATTTCGTAGAGGCAGTGAAGAAGTTCCTGTGCGAGGAGATGTAGTTGCGTACCTAACAGACGCCCGTCGTAATAATCTACTAGCTGCGGAAGAGCATGCCATGCTCCAAGGAGTTTTGAATGTATCCGAGACTCAGGTTCGTGACATTATGGTTCCACGTTCACACATGGTGGTATTGGACCTAGATGACTCTCTTGCAAAGTTACGGGACATAATTATTGAGTCGGGTCATTCTAGGTTTCCTGTAATCGGAGATGGCCGTGATGAAGTTGTAGGTATACTTTTAGCCAAAGATCTTTTACGACATTTGGTTGAAAGTGAATCAAGCAAGACGTTTGACGTAAAAGAATTGCTTCGACCTGCAGTGTTTATACCAGAGAGTAAGCGTCTAAATGCATTACTCACTCAGTTTAGGGAAAGCCATAATCACATGGCAATTGTGGTGGATGAGTATGCAGGTGTAGCAGGTCTTGCTACGATTGAAGATGTGCTTGAGCAAATAGTTGGAGATATTGATGACGAGCATGATGCAGAGGAGGCTGAATATATCAACGATCAGGGGGATGGCCGATTTTTGGTGCTTACTCTGACAAAAATTGAAGAATTTAATGAGTATTTTAAGGTTGAATTTTTAGATGATGAGTACGACACTCTGGGCGGGCTTATCATGCATGAATTAGGTCGACTACCTAGACGCGGGGAAGTATTAGATTTTTCTGGTTTCCGGTTTCGTGTGTTGCGAGCGGATCGCCGCCGGATTCACTCCCTTGAAGTTAGCAGAGTTTCTAGTGCAGATACTGATTAGATACTAACCTTTCATTCGGCGTGCGCCTTAGATATAAATATAAACTCCTAGTATCATTTTTGGCTGGATCATTCCTGCCGCTAGCTTACTCACCGTTTGATTTTTTTTGGATTGCTCCGCTGTGTTATGCAGTCCTTTTCTATAGTTGGAGCTCACTTTCGCCATCACGGACTTTTTGGTGTGGATTCTCTTTTGGTTGCGCTAGTTTTTTTTCAGGTATCCACTGGGTATATGTAAGCATCCATGATTTTGGTCAATTACATCCTTTTGCTGCCGCTGTACTGACTTTAGCATTAGTTATGATTCTTGCATCTTACATCGCTCTAACAGGATGGATTGCAGCTTACTGGTTTCCTAATGATGGTCCTTGTGCATGGATAGGCGTTTTTCCAGCTGTTTGGGTATTGGTGGAATGGCTACGTGGATGGTTTTTGAGTGGTTTTGGATGGCTATCTGCAGGATATAGCCAAACGGATTCTTGGCTTATCGGGTTTGCTCCGATCGGTGGAGTTTATCTCATATCATGGATGGTTTTGCTGACTGCTGGATTCATTGTGTGTGTAGCTACTTATGCTTCTAGAAAGAGAATGGTTGTAGCGTCTTGTCTGGGAATACTTTGGGCTATTGGCCTTCTTTTAAGCAAGTTTTCATGGGGAGACCCTACTGGCAGACTTCTTACGGTATCTCTTGTACAGGGAGCAGTGCCTCAGGATTTAAAGTGGCGGCCAGAGCAGTTCGAACCATCTCTAGAACTCTACCAGCGGTTGACTGAAGATAGCGCTGGAAGTCGTTTGATACTTTGGCCAGAAGCCGCAATTCCCGCGCTCTACAATACAGTCGAAGGCTTTCTTGAGGGAGTGCACGATAGGGCCTCAGAACTTGGTGGCACAGTAGCGCTTGGAATCCTGAGGGACAGTCCAGAGGGTGGATCTCTCCAAAACTCTTTAGTAGTTCTTGGTGAGGACCCTCGTTTTTATAATAAACGCCATCTAGTTCCCTATGGAGAAGTATTTCCAGTTCCGAGCTTTATGAGACGATGGTTGCGTCTAATGAACTTACCTTATACCGATATAGTAGCAGGCGAGCCAAACCAGCTGCCACTTGAGATTGCGGGAGAAAAAGCTGCTGTTACCATCTGTTATGAAGATTTGTTTGGTGCAGAACAACTCCACTATTTTCCTGATGCATCATTAATAGTTAACGTAAGTAATGATGCATGGTTTGGGAATACGATAGCGCCTCATCAGCACTTACAGATAGCTCGGATGAGATCCGCTGAGGTTTCTCGCTATACCCTGCGGGCTGCAAATACAGGCATATCAGGTGTTATTGATCCTCGAGGACGAATTGTGGCAAATTTGCCACAGTTTGAACCAAATGTATTAAACACGGCAATTCAGGGATACACGGGGAAAACGCCCTATGTACTATGGGGGAATTATCTTGTTGTTATCAGTGTGCTGATGGTGCTATTTACTCAATTTCTAGTTACGAAATTTATAATTCGGCCTGAAACATAAATTGATCGTGCTAGTTTTTTATTAGCAATATGTCTTGCTACATTTTCATCATTTTTGGCAATAGCTAACGCTTCTGCTTCGGTGGCATCACTAGGAACAGATACACGACTACGCATCTTTCCATTAACTTGAACACTTACTTCAGCAGTATCACTTTTTAAATATTTCTCATCAAATTCTGGCCATTTCATATAGGCAATTGTTTCAGTATTACCAAGACGCTCCCAAAGCTCTTCTGCTATATGTGGTGCAAGAGGGGAAAGTAACAACACAAAATCATTTACAATTTCTCGTGGTAGTACATCCCATTTATTAGCAGTATTAATAAATTCCATTAACGCAGAAATTGCGGTATTAAATCTTAATTCCTGAATGTCATTTGTCACTTTTAAAATGGTTTGATGTAAAACTTTCAATTGTTCTGGTGTTGGAGTTTTATCACAAACAGCTTTACTTAACTGAGCACCGTTTTCGACACCTACCATTAGTCTCCATACTCGGTTTAGGAATCGATAGGTACCTTCGACGCCGCGCGTGCTCCAGGGTTTTACCTGTTCCAGAGGACCCATAAACATTTCATATAACCGAAAAGCATCGGCTCCATATGAATTAATCACCTCATCAGGGTTTACTACATTACCTCGGCTCTTGCTCATCTTGTGGGCACGAGCTTCTACCTTAATACTTGCATCATTCGCTAGTACAAAGTGCTCACCGTCTTTTTTCACATCATCTGCGCTGATCACTACACGTTTGACCTCAGAGCCGGTACGACTATCTTTGTTAGAGCTTATGAAATCAGCTGAGATTGGAACGTTATCCTCACCTTCAAATTTTGCATACTCAAGTTCTCCTAAGATCATTCCTTGGTGAACAAGTTTTTTAAAAGGCTCAGATGTGCTTATGATACCGGCATCAAATAGCACTTTATGCCAAAAACGCGCATATAAAAGATGAAGGACTGCATGCTCCGATCCGCCCACATAAATATCTACTGGCATCCAGTAATTTTCAAATTCCTTGGCTACAAGTTCAGTATTATTTTTTGGATCGAGGAACCTCAGGTAGTACCAGCATGAACCAGCCCATTGAGGCATAGTATTAGTTTCTCTCAGCGCAGGTTTGCCTGTATCAGGATCAGTTATTTCCAACCAGTCAACGGCTGTTGAGAGGGGTCCTTCCGCTTTACCGCTTGGTGCAAAATCTTCTATTTCAGGAAGAAGAACCGGTAAACTTTCATCTGCTAACGTTTTTGTTTTTCCATCAGAAAAAATGATAGGAAAAGGTTCTCCCCAATAGCGTTGGCGAGAGAAAAGCCAATCTCGGAGCTTATAGTTAATTTTACGAATACCATGCCCATGTTCTTCCAGCCAATCAATCATTTTGGTTTTTGCTATTTGTATATCTAGACCATTTAAGAACTCACTATTAATGGCAGGCCCATCGCCTGTATATGCCTCACCGTCAAAGTCAGATGGAGGTTCTACTGTGCGAATGATTGGCAGAGAGTAGGTTTTAGCAAATTCCCAATCTCTCTGATCTTCTCCAGGCACAGCCATTATTGCGCCAGTGCCATAACCAGCGAGCACATAGTCAGCCACCCAGACTGGAATTTCTTTATTATTCGTAGGGTTGATTGCGAAGGCTCCAGTGAAAATACCCGTTTTTTCTTTCTGAAGATCTGTACGTTCTAACTCGCTTTTACGAGTAGCATTCAAACGATAAGATTCCACCTGTTTTTTTTGGCTTTTTGTAGTTATTAACTCTACGAGTGGATGTTCTGGAGCAAGCACCATATAAGTGGCACCAAACAGCGTGTCAGGCCTAGTAGTAAAAACCTGGATTTTTTTGTTTGTAGTGCTGAGTTGAAACTCAATTTCTGCACCTTCGCTACGACCAATCCAGTTACGCTGCATTTCTTTAGTGCTATGTGGCCAATCAAGGTTATTGAGGCCACGGAGAAGCTCGTCAGCATACTCAGTAATGCGTAGTACCCACTGTTTTAGGGGACGCCGTTCGCATGGATGCCCGCCTACTTCCGATTTCCCATCAATAACTTCCTCATTCGCAAGCGTCGTACCAAGTTCTGGGCACCACCAGACAGGCTTTTCTTCTTGGTAGGCTAGGCCTCGTTCAAAAAGTTTTTTAAATATCCACTGAGTCCATTTGTAATAGGCAGGGTCGGTCGTGTTAATTTCTCGACTCCAATCATAAGAGAAACCTAAACTTTTAAGTTGTTCGCGAAATCGATTGATATTTTGTTGTGTAGTGATGCTTGGATGTGTGCCTGTCCTGCGCGCATATTCTTCAGCAGGCAAACCAAACGCATCCCAGCCGATAGGGTGGAGCACGTTGTATCCACACATACGTTTATAACGCGCTATGATGTCGGATGCCGTATAGCCTTCGGGGTGACCCACATGAAGGCCATCGCCACTGGGATACGGAAACATGTCTAGAACATAGAATTTTGGAAGTGTTCTATCAAAATTATCTGGTATATGAAAGGTCTTGTTCTCTTCCCAGTAATTTTGCCACTTAGCCTCGATTTTTATGAATGGATACACTGCCATGCTAAAAGTCCTCTCCAGAGGAATTAAACTGTTTTTTGTTGTCGGTTTGGTTAGATCAACATCTATGATGTCGGATGATCTTTGCAAACTCAGTTAGAATCAAGCTGTATGAAAGCCTTAAGTTTACTTCGTAAGCACAACAACCGGGTCATATGGCCCCATTTGCTAGTGCTCAGCCTTACAACTTTGATTGTGGGTGGTTGTGGGTTTCAGTTAGAAGGGTCTCGTGCCCTACCTATTTCTATTGCTAAAACCTACATTGATACATCTAAACCTTACACTGAGCTTTACGATAGCTTAAGAGATGCTCTTAGGGGCCGTGGTGCTGAGGTAGTGCAGTCACGGCAAGAAGCAGGGGCTGTACTGCGAATTCTTGAGGATTCAAGTGGTCAACGGATATTATCTGTTTCCGCAAGAAATACACCGCGTGAGTATGAGGTTTTCTATGTAATAACCTTTTCACTTGAATTAGAGGGTTCAAGCCTCATTGAAAATGAAACGATTATTGTTACCCGAAGTTACACATATGATGCAATGCAAGTTTTAGGTATGGGCGCAGAGGAACAAATTTTACGGGAATCGCTGGCGCAAGATTTAGCCCGACAAGTTTTGCGCTTGATAGAGGTTGAGAGGTCTGTTGCGCCAATGACACCAAGCTGATTTCTAGGTCTAGTAGTTTTACGATAATTCCATGAGTTGCTCTGAACTACAAATGTTGGACTTGCTGAGTGTGCATAAACTTCTTGACGCTTATGGCTTAGAATTAATCGAAGTTGATGCCGGAGCCAGCATCCCTGCGTCCTACTGGGGAGAACCAGAAGCAGGCCTTGCAGGAAAGTGTATATTCGTTCGACCTGATACCCCATCTCATTCTTTACTTCATGAAACTGCGCATTATGTATGCATGTCAGAAAATAGACGCTTAAATCTTTGGAGAAATGCTGGTGGTAGCGCTGAGGAAGAAAATGCAGTGTGTTTTCTACAAATAATTCTAGCGGATTATCTGCCAGGGCTTGGAAGAAAAAAACTTATTAATGATATGGACGAGTGGGGTTATACATTTCGCGAAGGGGATGCGAACAAATGGTTTAATGGAGATGGACGTAGTGCCCAGCAGTGGCTTCTGACGATGAACATCATTGATACTAAAGAAAGGCCGACTTGGCACTTACGAGACTCTGCTTAGGTTGAATTTTATAATTTAGTGGGATTCGGCGTATCACCATATACGATTTCTGGATCAAATATTTTTTCGGTTTCTGTGAATTCAAGTTGAATTGGCTGTTTTGGTATTCCTAATGGAATACGCCGGTAGAAGCAGGACCGGTAGCCAACGTGACAGCTCGCACCACCGTTTACATTTACCTTAAGCCAAACGCAATCTTGATCGTCATCTATCATGAGTTCACACACTTTTTGTATAAGACCACTAGTGCTTCCCTTATGCCAAAGTACACCGCGACTCCTGCTAAAGTAGTGCGCCTCGCCAGTTTCAATAGTCAGTTTAAGCGCCTCAGCATCCATGTATCCCTGCATAAGTAATTCGCCCGACTCATAATCAGTAGTTACTGCTGGGATAAGCCCGTCATGGTCAAATTTAGGCGCAAGCTGAATACCTTCTTCTACTTGTTCAACGCTCAATCTTGAACTGAATACCTTTGTCATCAGATACTGTCCCCAAAAATTATTAATTGATAATTATAGGCCACATATAGCATGAGCTAGCCTTTAGTAGAGGTATCATAGCCATCTGTAGGCAAAAATCAGACAATATTTGTATCTAAATGGCTTTGATCCTCCACAATACGCTGACACGACGACGTGAACAGTTCAAACCAGAGAATCCTGAACGGGTGACAATGTATGTTTGTGGCCCAACGGTGTACAACTTTGCCCATATTGGTAATGCTAGACCCCCAGTGGTTTTTGACGTTCTTGCTAGGTTACTACGTCGCACATATCAACTTGTTTACGTTCGTAATGTAACGGATGTTGATGACAAGATTAATGCTGCAGCTGAAGACGAAGGTATAGGTATCAATGAGTTAACAAATCGTTATCTTGATGCCTATCATGATGATATGACCTTGCTAGGTGTCTTGCCGCCAGATATTGAACCAAAGGTTACAGAACATATACCAGAGATTATTTCACTCATAGAGAGGCTGATAAAATCAGGCTATGCATATGTTGCTGAGGGCCATGTGTTGTTTTCAGTTACGAGTTTTGGCTCATACGGCATGTTATCTGGCCGAGACCAAGAAGAACTAATCGCAGGGGCTCGAGTTGAAATTGCCCCATATAAGAAAAACCCAGCTGATTTCGTGCTTTGGAAGCCCTCCCATAAAGATGGTGTAGGCTGGGATAGTTCCTGGGGATATGGCAGACCTGGTTGGCATGTGGAGTGTTCTGCCATGGTAGAGGCTCACTTGGGTAATACAATTGATATCCATGGAGGTGGATTAGACTTAGTGTTTCCTCATCATGAGAATGAGACCGCCCAGAGCACCTGTGCGCATGAAGGAGAAACATACTGCCGTTATTGGGTGCATAACGGACTCATAAATATTGAAAGCGAAAAGATGTCTAAGTCACTCGGTAATGTACTTTTGGTTAAAGACCTTTTGATGCAGGCACCGGGTGAAGTAGTGCGTTTAGGGCTTTTAACGGCGCACTATCGTCAGCCTCTAGACTGGAGCTCTGCGGTACTAGAAGATGCTCATCAAAAGCTTGATCGAATGTACGGTGCTTTGCGTGAGGCAGGCATAACTGGCGCCCAACTAGATCAGCCTAATATTCCTCCTCCACTGAAGGTTGTTGAGGCGCTAGAAGATGACCTAAACTCACCCAAGGCTCTAGCTGAGATTTTTCATCTAGCAAGAGAGATTAACCGTGAGACGGATGAAAAAAAACGCGAAGAGCTTGCGGAAGCAATGAGATCTGGTGGATGGTTGCTCGGGCTTTTACAAGCGGACCCTGAATCATGGTTTATTAAGGCCCGGTCTTCTGATCTTTTGGATGAGGACGCGATCAATATTTTAATTAAGAGTCGGGAGTCTGCACGTAAATCCGGAGATTATAGTGAAGCAGACCGTATTAGAGATGAACTGGGAAGTAGTGGTGTCATCATTGAAGATAGCGCTTCAGGGACTCGCTGGCGGCGGACTCGCTAGGAGTTATTTATAGTGTCAAAAATCTTCTCTATGATGCTGATAAGTGTCGTTCGCCTTTATCAGCTGATTATTTCTCCATTGATAGGTAAATCATGTCGCCATATTCCAACTTGTTCAGCTTACTGTATTGAGGCTATTAAACGTTTTGGACCCTTAAAAGGCGGATGGCTTACTATTAAGCGTGTTTCAAAGTGTAACCCTTGGAGTGCATCTGGTTATGACCCAGTTCCTGGACTGAAAGTAGATGACGCCTCTTAATAGGCTGTAATATGAGGAAAGAGAGTTGAGCATCGATAAAAACATAATTGATATTGTTTGCTGCCCAGTTACACGGTTACCTATGGAGCTTATGCCCAAACAAAAACTTCATGAGCTTAATAAGTTTATTAAAGATTCTGAACTGGTTAATCGTGATGGGACTGTTTTGGTTGATGAGCTGCATGAAGCCCTTATTACACGTGACGGAAAATTTGCTTACCCTATTGAGAATGGAATTCCAATCCTCTTGGAAGGTCATGGAATTGCCCTTTCACAGCTTGAGAGCGCGTGAAACTTAACGCCCAGGAATTGACTAACCACCTATCTAGGGAGTTGGCTTCCGTTTACCTGATTGCTGGAGATGAACCTTTATTGGTTTCTGAAGCATTACGGGAAATTCAAGTTCGTGCCATCCAGTCTGGTTTTGAGAACCGTGAGCAGCATATTGTTGATAAGGGTTTTAGATGGGTTGATCTAGAATCTGACATGCAGAATCTATCATTATTCTCAAGCAAACGTATTGTTGAACTAAGATTGCATGCGCCACGCCCAGGTGACCAAGGATCGCGTACTATGCGAGCGATTGTGGAGCGGTCGGATCCAGATACTTTGTTGCTTATAGTTACAACTAAGCTTGATAAAGCAGCGAACAATAGTGTTTGGATTAAGTGTATTGAAAAACATGGGGTAATAATTCAAGTTTGGCCTATTGATAGGGCAAGATTTCCGGGATGGATTCGTCAACGAGCGTCGGTATTAGGCCTTGATATGAGTGTTTCTGCATCAGAACTTCTAGCGGGGCGTGTAGAAGGTAATTTACTTGCGGCCGACCAAGAATTACAAAAACTATTCATGTTGCTAGGCGAGGGTAGAGTCAGTGAAGAAATCGTTTTGGAGTCAGTTGCTTCTAATACACGATTTGATGTTTTTAGGCTTACAGATGCCATGCTAGCCGGAGATTCTAAGCGGACTATGAAAGTCTTATATGGCTTGCGTACAGAGGGGATACAGCCTGCTCTAGTACTATGGGCAATTAGCCGTGAATTATGTCTTTTGGCGCGTCTAAAAGCCGCATCCCTTAGTGGAGAAAAAGAAATGGTGGCGATGCAGCGTAATCAGGTATGGCGTAATCATCAGCCTCTTGTTAGAAAGGCATTGAAACGTTTTGAGATTAAAGAATTAACAAGCCTTATCATGCGTGCCTCTGAGGTTGATAGAATCATAAAGGGTATGTTGAAAGGAGATGCTTGGAATGAATTAATAAATCTCCTAATGGATGCGCTAGCATCAAATCCTCAACAAAAGAGCATAGTTCCCTGGCGGGCTACATAATCAAATATGAATTCAATCGGAATTTTTGGTGGGACTTTTGATCCAATTCATAATGGACATCTTAGAATTGCTCTAGAGGCACTTGAAGAATTATCTTTGTCGGCCGTGCATTTCATTCCCTGTGCTCAATCACCACTCCGTAGTGAGCCTGCTGCAACAAATGATATACGGCTAAAAATGGTAAAAGCCGCAGTTGAAGCGGAACCACGTTTTTTTATGGATACGCGAGAGATTAAGAGAGTTGGGCCCTCTTATACTTACGATACTCTAACTACACTAAGGGACGGGTATAAAGAAAGTTCAATGTGTCTTATCCTTGGAATGGATTCTTTTATTAGCCTCCCTAGGTGGTACCGTTGGGAGGAGCTTATTGATCTTGCTCATATTGTCATTGCTCATCGTCCAGGCTGGAAGGCGCCAACTGAAGGGCTGCTAGGAGATTTTGTACAGGAGCATCTTGCAGAAAGCTCTCAGGATGCAGTGACAAAACGTGAGGGAAGACTGTTTGTTTTACCAGTAACACAGTTAGAAATTTCTGCGACTAAACTTAGGTCGTCCATTCGCTTGGGACTTGACCCCAAGTTTCTTGTTCCCGAAAGTGTTAGAGCTATTATTAAAGAAACTGAATGCTATGCATAAAGACCTGTCTACAAAGGACATAACTAGCGCCGAACTTAGTACGATAGCTGTAGAGGCATTAAATGACCTGAAAGCCCAGTCAGTTAAGTGTATGGATGTTCGCCATCTAACTTCTATGACTGATTTAATGATACTGGCCACTGGCCGATCGGATCGACATGTTCGTGCTTTAGCAGAGTCTGTCATAGAATCTTGCAAACTTGCAGGACAAAGGCCTTTAGGTCTAGAAGGGAAAGAAACTGGTGAGTGGGTTCTAGTGGATCTTTCGGATGTTGTGGTCCATGTGATGCTTCCGAAGGTGAGGGAGTTTTATGATCTTGAAAAGCTTTGGGATATTGCACCACGATGTTGATAGGTTGCCGTGATTTTATAAGTTTCGAGCCATACTAGTTTAGAAATTGGGCAATTGTTAATTCGTCTAATAGCTGTTGGAAAACGCCTGCCAGACTGGGTTAATAACGGTTATCAAGAATATGCTAGGCGATTAAAGGGACCCTGTAGGCTTGAACTTACAGAAATTTCTCCTGGCCAACGATCACGCAATGTCCCACCTGCCAAGGCTAAAATTCTGGAAGGGCAGCGTATTTTACGCGCTATACCAACACAATCTCATGTAGTAGCTTTAGCTGTAGACGGAGAATTTTGGTCAACTCCTAAGCTTGCATCAAAACTATCTCAGTGGACCATCAAAGGCTCAGTAATATGTTTGCTTGTTGGCGGAGCAGATGGACTCGAGAAAGATGTTTTGAAGCGTGCAGATGAACTCTGGTCTCTATCTCCCTTAACTCTTCCGCATGGATTGGTTCGCCCAATAGTAGCTGAGGCTCTTTATCGAGGTTGGAGCTTGACTCAGGGCCACCCTTATCATCGCAGATGATAGGGGTCAATTAGAAAGTCCCTATATATCTTTGATTGGGTATAAGTAACTCGTATAGTCTTATTGAGAGAAAAGCGTTTTCTATGCGTGAGGTGTAAGTTCTACGAGTTATGAGAGAAGAAGTTCTAATAAATTCATCACCCCAAGAAGTGCGAGCTGCACTGCTTGATAATGGCATATTGCAGGAAATACTAGTTGAACGAACTAGTCGGCGAGGATTGGTTGGGAATATATATAAGGGCCGGGCGTCTAGAGTTCTTCCCGGTATGCAGGCAGCTTTTATTGAGTTGGGTCTTCAGAGATCGGGGTTTCTGCATGTATCCGATATCGCTGTTAATGCTAATCAGGAAGCTAAAGATTATAAGCTCAAAGCTAATATAGATAGTCTACTAAAAGAGGGTGACGAGGTGGTTGTTCAAGTCTTGAAGGACCCTCTAGGTTCAAAAGGGGCAAGGCTTACAACGCGAATCACAATTCCATCGACTTATCTTGTCATGAGCCCTTATGGGAAGGGGATTGGTGTTTCGTCTCGGATTTCGGATGATCAAGAACGTGAAAGGTTACGTCAAATGACCGAAGATTTGACAGCCTCCAATTTAAGTGAATCAGGTTACATAGTGAGGACTGCTGCAGAGGGATCGACTACGGAAGACTTAAGGGCTGACATACAGTTTCTACAAAAGCTCTGGACATCTATCATGGATACCATAGGGAATGTTGAATCTGAACAACTCATTTATGAAGATCTTTTGCTTCCATTACGGCTACTACGAGATCTTCTTGGTTCAGGCATAGAAAGAATTCGGGTTGATTCGGAGATAATGTTCGATAAAGTCAAAGATTTTGCAGACTGTTATATGCCGCAAATATCGCATGTAATTGAACATTACTCTGGTAATCGCCCCATTTTTGATTTGTATAGAATCGAGGGTGCAATTGAGCAGATATTAGACAAAAAAGTACCCTTAGAATCTGGTGGATATTTGGTTATGGACCAGACTGAGGCCATGACAACTATTGATGTGAATACGGGATCATTTATTGGACACAATAACCTTGAAGATACGAGTTTCCAGATAAACTTGGAAGCAGTTGAAGTGATTGCCAGGCAGTTGAGACTGAGAAATATTGGCGGCATTATAATTATTGACTTCATTGATATGATAGAGCCTAAACATCGTGATCAGGTATTCAAAGCGCTCTTAAAATTCACCTCTAGGGATCGTGCGAAAACCCAGATAACGGATTTTTCATCTTTGGGTTTAGTGGAGATGACTAGAAAGAGAACTCATTCAAGTTTAGAGCAAACTTTATGTGAGACATGTCCTACTTGCACAGGTAGAGGATTGATTAAGTCCCCAGAAACTGTGTGCTATGAAGTCTTTAGGGAGATACATAGACAACATATGCAATGTAGTTTTCAGGAGTTACTGGTTTTAGCGAGACCTGAAGTGATAGAGATGTTGCTAAATGAAGAGTCGGTAAGTTTAATTGAACTGGAAGAATTAGTAAGCGCTCCCATTCGCTTACAAAGCGAAAGTTTTCACTCACCAGATCAGTTTGATGTGGTTTCGATATAGATTATTGAAGATAACATGAGAAATAGTGAAAAGATTAGCTAAAAAATTCTTTATTCTTGCTGGGGCGGTGTCAATCGTAATCCTGATGAGTTTAGTGCTTCATCGTTTGATTATAACTAATTTGCCTGATTATCAGGCTGAGATAGAGGCTTGGGCAAGGCAAGAATTAGGACTTACTGTTCAATTCACGGGGTTGAATGCACGATTCGGTATTCTAGGACCAGAGCTGATATTGCAGGATGCTAGGGTTAGTGCAATGGGTGATGAGGAAAACTCAATACTTAGTGCTCGTGAAGTACAACTGGATGTGAGCGCATTGGCTCTGTTAATACAACGTAAGTTAGAGATTAGTGGCCTGATACTACAGGGTACCGCATTGGCTGTTGAACGAGCATTTGATGGAAATTTTCGGCTTCAGAATATTCCTGAAAATAACTCCGAGACTACATTTTTGCCTGAGGATGTACCTCCCATAGAAATCTTAATTATGGATAGCAGCGTCACGTATGAGGATCAAATACTTGGTATCGCTTGGAGGTTTCAAAATGTGCGAGCCGAATTTTCTAAATCTTTAGATGGAATTGCTCTAGAAGCACGAGCTGACGCTCCAGAAGAGCTTGGAGGGCTTGTTGAGGTTTCAGCGGAGGTTGGTTTATTGGATGACCAGACTGAAAGTGAGCGTAATTGGAGATTGTTTGGAGAAATACGCGATTTTGACTTGGCCGTGCTTCCAATACTGATTTCTGAGCCGAAACTTTCATCAGTAGTCGGTGTAGGTGATATTGATGTTTGGTTGGATATGACAGGTTTCCATGCAAATCAGGGCACTATGCAGTTAGCACTTACTGATGTTGGTCTTGGAAATGGTGAAATTGCAGATTACGATAGCTTTGGTCTTACTGCAGAGTGGGTTAGCTTAGAAAATGGTTGGACACTTTCTGTTAATAATCTAGACCTAAGTCGTAGTGGGCGTTCATGGCCTGCTAATGTCAGTATTGATGCTCGTGTGATCAACGATGAAGACGGGTTCAGAGACATTGAACTTGATACTGGATTTCTTCAGTTAGAGGATATCTTTCCCCTACTTTCTGTAGTTACAGATTCTAATTGGGCAAGTGTCTGGGAAGGATTCATGCCGTCTGGCCAGCTTTTTGAAGTTGATTTTTCTTTAGGTCTTGGACCAGATGCTCAATGGGACTATTCCATATCTAGTACATTCAATGATATTGGAATTTCTTCAAATGGACTGTGGCCTGGACTAACAAATCTATCAGGAGATATTCGTGCAGATTCTCGCATCGGACGGCTTAGTATTACGAGCGAGGATTCTTTAATAGAGTCGCCTACTCTTTTTCCAGAGCGTATTCAGACTTCTGAGTTATCAGGAGTAATAGATTGGTGGCAGGGAGAAGATGCCTTAAGGGTGGCTAGCAAGGATTTTATTATTAATACTTATGATGCTCGCAGTGAGACTTCCTTAGAGCTGATTTATCCGTGGGACCATAGTTCACCAGTCCTTGATCTTGTATCTAGCATTGATGATTTTAATTTGAACTCTATGGGGACTTATCTTCCTAAAGGCGTTATGTCTCCGAACGTATATCAATACTTAGTTGAGTCTATTTCTGGAGGGCAGATTCGACATGGAGATATTGATTTTTCGGGACCATTACATGAATTCCCCTTTGATAATGGGGACGGGCTATTTGAGGTTCGGCTACAGATTGAGAATGGTTTAATGAACTATTTGGCAGACTGGCCTTCTGCAGAAGGGTTAACAGGGACGCTCGAGTTTTTAAATGCAGGATGGTCTGCTCAAGGTTCTGGACGAGTACTTGGTAACGAAACTGAAGACCTTATCGTTGGCATTGAGGATGTCCGAAACCCTATCCTAAGTGTGTCGGCCCAGACAACTGGACCACTTGATGATGTATTACGCTTCTTGAATGAAGCACCTCTCGTTGCACAGCAGTTAGGTCCCGATCTTGCCCGTCTATCAGCTCAGAATGGAGCAGGTAATGTTGAATTTAATCTTACCTTACCTTTACGTAACCCTTCGGATTACATACTAGATACGACACTAGGTATCGTTGATGGTGAGGTTTCAATAATAGGGTTTGGGCCAACTGCCGATGAAATAAATGGTGCCTTGGTCTTGCAAGATAAAGTGTTAAATGGAGAGCTAGAAGCAACTTTCTTGGATGGACCTCTTATAGCATCAGTGAACCTTTCAGATGATCCAGGTTATTTTGCTAATATTACTTTTGATGGACAGATAGATATTCAAGTGCTACACGAAGAGTTTGATATTCCATTTGATGGATACTTAGAGGGAAATACGCATTGGCAGGGAAATCTTTTTTTTCCCTCATCAACTTATACGCAAGTTCGAAGAGAACCTCTTAAGATAAGTGTTGGGTCTACGTTATCAGGTGTGCAGTTTGATCTTCCGGAGCCTTTAAAAAAATCTTTTAATGATTCAACTAGCCTGCAGTTAGATTTTGTATTTTCAGAATTTGATCGTTTGGATGTGAGTGGACATTTAGGAGCTGAGAGGCGGTTTGCTCTTAGCTTCCGAAATCAGAATGGTGATTTCTCGTTCCGACGAGGAACTGTTTATTTCGGTGGAGGATACCCATTTTTGCCTCCGAGGGATGGTTTGGTTGTTAACGGAGCATTAGAACAATTGCGGTTAGAAGAATGGTGGAGTTTTCTCGATGGAGAAGCTCATGCAGACCCACTGTCATCTCATCTATTAGGCGTTGATCTTGAAATAACCGATCTTACTTTTTTTGGTCAACGCCTTGGTTTTTCTAATATATTGCTCCGACAGGATCCTGTCCAATGGCGGCTTCAAATAGATAGCGAACCAGTGGCAGGTATTATTACTCTTCCGCTAGAGTTTATGAGTAGACCGCAAATAACAGCCCAACTTGAGCGATTAAAACTCTCAACAGAGGATTTTGTTTCTGATGCCAAGACAAATCCGCGTGATTTGCCTGGGCTTGTTTTGGAGGTAAACGACTTTAGTTTTGGGTCGAGGCAGTTTGGTAGTTTAAACGCTAATATTCAAACTGATGCACTAGGTCTGAATCTTGAGTCATTTGAGACAAAAGCAGACAGTTTTACTATCAAGGGTAGTGGTAGCTGGTTACAAGGTGGAGCAGGGCCTTCTACACAGCTTTCCCTATCACTTTCAAGTACGGATGTGGCATTAACTTTGCAACAATTATCTCTTGATCCGGTTGCTGATGCTTTATCAGGTAATGCAGCGTTAAGCGTGAATTGGTTAGACGCTCCATTTGCAGACTGGACACAGTCTGTAAGTGGAGATGTAAGCCTTCAAATGGAGCGTGGCAGCATACTGGA
Organism: Proteobacteria bacterium UBA6522; assembly: GCA_002434915.1. GTDB lineage: Bacteria > Pseudomonadota > Gammaproteobacteria > Steroidobacterales > Rariloculaceae > UBA6522. The sequence goes on along the minus strand of DJLG01000041.1, from coordinate 1,337 downwards.
TTTAGAACCGGGAGCTGGGCGATTAATGGGAATGATGAGCATTACAGCATTACCTCGTCGCCTTGCACTAGATTTTCGTGAGTTCGATCGTGGATTAGTTTTCGATGAGGTAAGCGGGGATTTCCTTATTATTAATGGGAATGCTTATACCGATAACTTATATTTAACCGGTCCAGTTGCAGATATTGGGCTGGTTGGACGTACTGGACTACATAATAAAGATTACCAGCAACAGGCTGTGGTGACTGCAGAGCCAGGGAAGATTTTACCGGCAATGGGATTTCTTGCTGGTCCTCAAATAGGCACCGCAGTTTTGATTTTTACGCAAATATTCCAAGAATCTTTGAAGGGTATTGGGCGTGCTTCCTACTGCGTAACAGGTAGTTGGGATAACCCCGATGTTGAACGTCTGACGCTCACCGAGCTGCAGGCGAACAAGTTATGCGCAGATCTTCCAGAAGGTACTGGGGTATTGCAATAAAAGCTCAATGTCATGACTAGCGTCTTCATAGCGTATCTAGCTATGATGAGTTTAACTACGGCATAGTGTTCTAAAACATTTAAGTTACTTTAGCTTCAGAGATTGATATGCAGCCCGAACACCATGATTCTCCCTCATTAGATCAGTTTGAACTGGTCTATGCTGAACTACTGGAGCCCACGGGTCTTCAGCTCAATGAAATTGACAATCATATTGGGGCGTTGATGGATCGGCGTCTTGATTATGCTGACATCTATTTTCAGTCCACTCGGTATGAAACATGGACCGTAGAGGACGGTATTGTTAAAGATGGAATGCATAGCCTTGAGCGGGGTGTAGGCGTAAGAGCTATTTGCGGCGAGAAAACTGGGTTTGCTTATTCTGATGAGTTAGATGGGAAGTCCCTTGAAGATGCGGTTAAGGCTGCTAGAGAAATTGCTAAAGATAAAGGAAAGGCTCGCTATAAGGTCGCATCACAGGGCATGAGACGAGATCTTTACCCTGCTATTAATCCTTTAGTTAGTCTAGAGGATGCAGAAAAAGTAGCACTTCTCTCGGATCTAGATCGGCATGTGCGCTCTTTGGATAACCGAATTATTCAGGTCACAGGAAGCCTTGCTGGAGTTTATGAAACGATTCTTATACAAACGTCGGATGGTACCCTTGGCTTTGATATACGACCGTTAGTTCGACTGAATGTTTCTGTGATTATGCAGAGTAAAGATGGTCGTCGTGAGCAAGGATATGCGGGAGGGGGAGGCCGGGGTGGTTTTAATCTTTTTACGGAAACAGATCGTCTTCAAACTATTGCTCAGGAAGCAGTGCGTCAGGCCTCAGTAAATCTTAAGGCAATACC
>DJLG01000053.1:514-5161 GCA_002434915.1 Proteobacteria bacterium UBA6522 | reverse complement strand
TAAGTGGCCTGGCCCTTTGGGGGCGATCATGATGACATCTACATCATCAGGCGGTGTTATCAGATCAAATCGGATATTAAAGCCATGGGCAAAAGCAATGGCGTCTCCAGCTTTCAAATTTGGAGCAATGTGTTCTTCGTATATTGCCGCTTGGTCTGTATCAGGCAGCAAAAGCATTATTACATCAGCCCAGTCTGATGCTTCAGAAAGTGAACGAACTGTAAGTCCAGCTTCTTCAGCTTTTGCGATAGAACCAGAGCCCTCGCGTAACCCCACGCATACATCAATCCCGGATTCTTTTAGGTTCAAAGCGTGAGCATGGCCTTGTGATCCATAGCCCAAAATTGCTACTTTCCGATCTGATATCGCCGAACGATTCACATCGTTTTCATAATAAATATTTACCACGAATTTCTCCTAATTGTTTTTCTTCTAATATTTAAGATTTACGTATTTACAACGAATCTAGAGCAACGCGACCTGTTCGTTGTAATTCAACTATGCCAAAATTGCTTAAAAAAGATTCAAAATCGTCAATCACGGATGAGGTTTCCACCAAAGAGAGCATCATGCTTTCGGTTCCGATATTTAGCACCTTTCCTCCGACTTTGTCTAAATGATCAACCAACTCATCTCTTTGGCTAGCTTCAGCTTTGACTGTAACGATCATCAATTCTCTTTCGACTGATTTATCAGGATCTAAAGCCCGTATTTCAACAACATTTATGAGTTTGTCCAGCTGTTTTATTATTTGATCCAAGGAAACGGATTCAAGCTCTATGTCAAGATCAACGGTTATACGACTAAATTCTGCTTTATCGGTAGGTGCAACAGCCAAAGACTTGATATTTACACCTCGACGGGCAAAAAGGCCGCTAACTCGTGCCAAAACGCCAAACTTGTTATCGACGGTTACAACTAAAGTTCTGTAATTTGGTTGACTTTTTTTCACCGTTCTTGGCTTTCTTGAGATGGAGGGACAACAATTGATGAGTTGTCTTGGCCTGACGGGACCATAGGGTAAACATGCTCTTCAGCTGCGGTTCGAAAGTCTATTACAACTGATCTATCTTCAATCTCATTAGCCTTAGCTATAGCTTCTGGGACTTCTTCGGGACTGTCAACTCGAATGCCGACACAACCCATTGACTCTGCCCATGCCTTATAATTTGGTACATCCTCTGAGAGGAATACTTCTGAATATCTTTCTTGGTAAAACATATCCTGCCACTGGCGGACCATGCCTAAGTACGAATTATTGAGTAGCGCGACTTTTATTGGAATATTTTCAACTGTTGCAGTTACAAGTTCTTGAGCTGTCATCTGGAAACACCCATCTCCGTCAACTGCCCAAACCATCCGGTCAGGGTTTCCTACTTTTGCTCCAATCGCGGCAGGTATCGAGAATCCCATTGTCCCCAATCCCCCAGAATTTATCCATGTATATGGACTATCAAAATTCCAATATTGACTGGTCCACATTTGGTGCTGGCCAACTCCTGAAGCAACGATTGCGTCATCAGGGGCCAAATCTCTAAGTTGCTCAATAACATATTGAGGTTTCAATTTGCTTCCAGGTTCAGAGTTTTCATATGTAAGAGGAAAACGTTCTTGCCAACCACTAATACTCGATTTCCATTCTGAACGATCTGTTGAAGCAACTCCCTGTTTTTTAAGCAGGTCAACCATTGTCTCGATCACTAAACGGCAATCACCAGTAATAGCTACATCTGGTTTTCTAACCTTTCCAATTTCTGCAGGGTCGATGTCTACATGAATTATTTTTGCATCTGGTGCAAAACCATCGACCTTGCCAGTAACACGATCGTCGAAACGAGCACCCAAAGCTACTAACAAATCGGCTTTTTGCATGGAAGTAACAGCCGTATAATTTCCGTGCATTCCAGGCATTCCTAAACAAAGCTCATGACTATCGGGGAAGGCTCCTCTAGCCATAAGAGTTGTTACCACATGGATCCCTGTAATCTCTACTAGTTCTCTTAGGGCTTCGGCTGCTCTTGCTTTAAGGATCCCACCTCCAACATAGAAAACTGGCCTCTCGGAATTCTGTATTAGTTCTAAAGCTTTCTCTATTCCAGACAGGTCAAAGTTTTTTTCCGGTTCATAGCCCGGCAAATCCATTTCAGGGTCATCAACCCAATTAAGTTGCGACCTAGGATTTTTAGGGTCAACAATATCCTTGGGTACATCAATCAGCACAGGACCAGGCCGACCTGTAGTCGCTATGTGAAATGCCTCTTTTACTATCCTTGGAATATCTTGTGCATCTTTGACGAGAAAATTATGTTTTGTAACTCCCATAGTGATCCCAGTGGTGTCACATTCCTGAAACGCATCAGTACCAATCGCAGCTAAAGGTACTTGTCCTGTAATTACCACCAATGGTATTGAGTCCAAATACGCGTCGCATAAAGGTGTGACAATATTCGTAGCTGCCGGGCCGCTAGTCACCATCGCTACACCAGGCTTGCCGGTTGCTTGGGCGTAACCTTCAGCCATGTGTCCAGCACCTTGTTCATGACGGACAAGTATGTGTCTGATGTTTGAATCAATAATCGGGTCATACACGGGCAGTATCGCTCCGCCAGGAAGCCCAAACATAACTTCCACACCCTCTTTTTCAAGAGCTCTAATTAGAGCCTTGCCGCCATCTATATTTTCACTGGTCATTTTTTTCTCAGATTAAATCTTTTTTATATAAAAACTTGATTAAAAACAATTGACCTCCCTTAGGGAGGTCAAAACGTGCACCCTCAGCGGGTACACGTTAAATAACTACTACACCTACGAAAAATTCTCGCACCTATCTAGTATCGCTGGGAAGCTAATAGCAAACAACCCTTTTTATGCCTTAGTGACAGCTCCTTGGTCCGCTCCTGCCGCTAATCGCGCATATTTAGCCAAGAAACCCGACTCATAACGCGGTTTAAAGGGTTTTAACTCATTTCGACGTTTTTCTAATTCATTTTCGTCAACTAGAAGTTCAATTGAATGTTCACGAACATCTATAACAATTCGGTCACCTTCTTCCACAAGAGCTATCGGGCCTCCGTCAACTGCTTCCGGAGCAACATGCCCCACACAAAAACCGTGCGTCCCACCAGAAAATCGGCCATCAGTAATTAGAGCTGCATCATTCCCTCTGCCGGCACCTTTCATAGCACCTGTAATAGCAAGCATCTCGCGCATACCTGGACCACCTTTAGGACCTTCATAACGGATCACTACTATGTCACCAGCCTCTATCTTCCCGCCCAAAACCGCTTCCATAGCCATATCTTCACCATCAAACACTCTGGCTCGACCATCAAACCTGTCAACATCTATTCCCGCAACTTTCACAACGGCTCCGGCAGGCGCTAAGGAACCTCTAAGTATTGCTATTCCTCCTATGTCGTGTATTGGATTATCAAAAGAATGAATTACATCATCGTCAGGCTTTGGCGGGTCAAGAAGTTCTAAATTTTCTTTAACAGTCAGACCTGTAACGGTTATTTCATCTCCATGGATCAAACCCTCCTCCAAAAGCATCTGCATCACCACAGGGACACCGCCCACTCTGTCTATATCAACCATGTGATAAAGGCCATGTGGTTTCGTATCTGCAAGGTGTGGAACTTTTTCGGCAATACGGTTGAATTCTTCTAATTGAAGATCTACGCCTGCTTCAAAAGCTATTGCCAAAAGATGCAAGACAGCATTAGTTGACCCACCTAGAGCCATCACTACCGCGATGGCATTTTCAAATGCTGCTTGAGTCATTATGTCGCGGGGGTAGATACCGGCTTCTAACAACTTCATCACAGCAGTCCCACTTGCATATGCCACATCTGAACGTCTGCTATCAACTGCTGCTGCAGATGCCGATCCTGGTAATGACATACCCAGTGCCTCCCCTACAGCAGCCATCGTGTTAGCAGTAAACATTCCTGCACAGCTCCCCATGGTGGGACAAGCGGCTCGCTCGATGGAAAGCAGCTCTTCATCGTCAATATCACCTACCGCATGGGCTCCCACCGCTTCAAAAACATTCACAATGTCAAGAGATTTCCCATTATGCTCCCCCGGCATTATTGAACCTCCGTATACGAAAACTGATGGAAGGTTTATGCGTGCTGACGCCATAAGCATCCCGGGTAATGACTTATCGCAACCTGCAAAACTAACAAATGCATCAAGTCTTTCGGCATGCATGACGGCTTCAACAGAGTCAGCAATAATCTCTCTGCTCACTAAGCTCGCCCTCATTCCTTCATGACCCATGGAGATAGCGTCACTTACTGCAATAGTTGTAAATTCCATAGGAAATCCACCAGCGTCAGATACACCCTCTTTACACCTTTTTGCAAGTGCATCCAACGGCAAATTACACGGTGTAACTTCATTCCACGATGAAGCTACTCCAATCTGCGCTTTTGAAAAATCCTCTTCCCCCATACCTACAGCACGCAACATCGCACGAGCTGGTGCCCTGCTAGCGCCATCTGTAACTTCTCGTGACCTTGGTTTTATATCAATTTCTTTATTTTCACTCATACATGAAGGGTAGGGCTCAAATCGATGGTTTGGCGACTTGAATAGGTTTAGACTTTCATCATCAACATCCCAGATCGCGATAAACAGCTT
>DJLG01000053.1:0-188 GCA_002434915.1 Proteobacteria bacterium UBA6522 | reverse complement strand
TAGCACTGGCAATCCCAGCTTTGGGTGCTCTTGTAGCCGAACCATTGTATTTATTAGCCGACACCGCTGTTGTAGGCCACTTAGGAACCCTGCCTCTCGGGGGGTTAGCTGTTGCGTCGGCTGCCCTGCTATTGATTTATGGACTTTGTTTCTTTTTGGCTTATGGCACCACTGCAACAGTCGCCAGG
>DJLG01000039.1:5456-6368 GCA_002434915.1 Proteobacteria bacterium UBA6522 | reverse complement strand
CAAAAATTAAACAGGCAGCTATATTGGGCGTTGTGCCTATCGTTATGTTTGGGTTTGCCTTCGGCTTAGTTCCGCTCTATGAGGTTTTTTGTGAGTTGACGGGATTTGGAGGTGGGCGGTTTGAGCAAACAGCTATGGTGTCTGATGCTCCTAATGTTCCCATTATTTCTGAGGCGATAGATCGTGAAGTTAACATTCAGTTTTTAGCTGATGTTGGTCGAGGTCTGCCTTGGGAGTTTAGGCCTACTGAAACCCAGATCAGAGTGAAGGTTGGCGAGGTTAGTGAGACAACTTACTATGCTCGAAACTTCTCTAATCATTCTGTGACAGGCCAGGCAGTTCCAAGTGTAACGCCAGCTTACGGGGCAGCTTCTTTACAAAAGGTGGAATGCTTTTGTTTTACAGAGCAACGCCTTGAGGCTGGAGAAGAGGTTGAGATGCCTGTCCTCTTTTATGTAGACACAGATTTACCGGATGATGTCGGCACTTTAACGCTGTCTTACAGCATGTTTCCGATACAGGTTGATGAGATGAGTCATGAAATGGCTAACATGGAGCATTTATGAGTCAGGAAGCAATTCATTCTGGGGACGGACCGCCAGATTATTACGTTCCACACAGTAGTGCTTTACCAATCGTTGGTTCAACAGCATTATTTATTACAGCTTTTGGTGCTGGGCATTTTATCCAACAAAGTACTGATACTGTGCCAACAAACACAGGCAGCTTTGGGTTTTGGGTTTTTCTTGTAGGACTTGTTGCTGTCGCATGCATGATGTACAGCTGGTTTTCCACAGTTGTTAAGGAGTCTTATCAGGGGTTAGTGAGCGAAAAGCTTGATCGTTCATTTCGGCAAACAATGTTCTGGTTTATTGTTTCTGAAATCATGTTTTTTGCCGCTTTTTTTGGTGC
>DJLG01000039.1:4689-5155 GCA_002434915.1 Proteobacteria bacterium UBA6522 | reverse complement strand
GTTTTTTGCCGCTTTTTTTGGTGCCCTTTTTCATGCTCGTGTCATTACAGTCCCATGGCTTGCAGGAGCAAGCGATAATCTTCAAACGCATCTTTTGTTATGGCCTGACTTTGCAGATACTTGGCCGCTTTTTCTAACTCCAGGTGGTGGTCTTACCCAAGCCATGGCCGCGTGGGGATTGCCTTTTATTAACACTGTGATTCTTGTGACGAGCAGTGTGACAATTACTTTTGCTCATTGGGCTTTAAAAAAGAATAGTAGAGGACCTCTTAAAATCTGGCTTGGGCTTACGGTGTTTTTAGGCTCTGTGTTTCTGGTTTTGCAGGTGGTCGAGTATGTTGAGGCTTATCATGAGCTTGGGTTGACCATGTCATCGGGAATTTATGGGTCGACGTTTTTTATGTTAACGGGTTTTCATGGAGCGCACGTTACTCTGGGCACTATTATGCTTGCGGTAATGTTGATA
>DJLG01000039.1:0-4315 GCA_002434915.1 Proteobacteria bacterium UBA6522 | reverse complement strand
TGGTATTGGCATTTTGTTGATGTTGTATGGCTAGGTCTTTTTACGTTCGTATACTGGTTTTAAGGAATCATGAATCTTGTGATAAATCCGAATGCTAAAAGTGCGAGCAATAAAATCGCAAGCCCTACTCGAAGGCTTAATGATGTTACCGCGCGGCTAGTTTTTCCGCGGTCTTTCACAAGAAAGAATAATCCGCTGCCAAGACATAGGACGATAGCTAGCATTACAACAATTATCAGAAAGTTAAGCATTGAGTTTTTGGCCTTGATTAGAAGTGCTAATCGAATCAAGGGTCGGCGCTAATGTCAAGAACAGCTGAAATTCGACTTACGGTAGATTTAGATGATGATAATGTGCCCACTGAGATTTTTTGGGAGGCTTCTGAAGCTCAAGGTTCAGGACCGACGCCTTGTCAATCGATGATGCTTTCGCTTTGGGATACCGAGCAAAAAAGTATTGCTGTCATAGATCTATGGGCAAAGGACACAACGGTTGATGATATGAACCTTTATTTTTATCAGGCCATTCATAAAATGGCGGATACATATTACAAGGCAACTCATAATCAAGATGTATCTAAATTAATACATGAATTTGGAGAGGGGTTTGGGGGTAAAGTTGGATTGGCTGGCAATACAGAAGATGTGACGACTCGTAGAGAAAAAAATATCGTTGATCTGATATCCCTAGCTAAGGATAACCAGAGCCGGAGTGCAAAATAGATGAGTATCTCAATTGTCCCTACTTTAAAAATTCTTAAGCCGGCAGCAATGGTTGTGGGAGTTGCTTTTTTGGGGCTAATTGTTGGTTACTGGGCAAACGCAGCCTTCACCACAGGTAATGCACCTAGCTTTGCGCCTGGATATGCCCCTGAACAGCCTATTGATTTTAGTCATAGGGTTCATGCTGGTGAGAATCAGATTGAATGTCTTTACTGTCATACTCAGGCTAGTCGCTCTGCTTCAGCGGGCGTTCCGTCTGTAGATAAGTGTGCCGGTTGCCATCAGCAAGTCGCAACCGATCGGCCACAAATCAGACGGGTATTGGAGTATTGGGAAAATGAGGAGCCAATTCCATGGATCAAAGTTCATGATCTCCCGGATTTTGTTTATTTTCCTCATAAGCGTCATGTTGCTGCAGGTGTGTCCTGTCAGACCTGTCATGGGCCTGTTGAGACAATGGATGTTGTTTCACGCCAAGCGCCTTCCCAAATGGGAATTTGTCTCAATTGTCATAAAGAACACCAGGTTGAGTTTGGAACAGACTGCTTAACCTGTCACAAGTAAGAAAAAAGGTAACCAAATGTCGGGTATTGATCGTAGAGATTTCCTGAAACTGGCTGGAGCAGGTGGAGCAGGGGCCAGTGCGGGTTTCATGATGCGGGAATCAACCAAGCATCCCGTTGAACATTTGGTTCCATACACATCGTCACCTGAGGAGTTCAGTCCTGGTATAGCAACCTGGTATAACACGGTTTGCTCTATGTGTTCGTCTGGTTGTGGTATTTCTGTTAGAACACGTGAAGGTAGAGCTAAAAAAATTGAAGGTAATCCATCGCATCCGGTTAGTCAGGGGCGACTTTGTGCCCATGGCCAGGCTGGGTTGCAAGTGCTTTATAATCCCGATCGGCTAACTGGGCCAATGGCTCGTACCGCTGATAATGCAGATCTCTTGCCGATTACCTGGGAAGAGGGAATTTCACAGTTAGCAACTCGTTTAAGCGCTTTGCAGGCATCTGGTCAAGGTGACAGTGTTTGTTTTTTGAGTGAGGGTGTAGATGGCCATCTTGCTGCTCTGTATGAACGCTTTATGGCTCAGTTGGGCTCAAATCGTCTTGTTCATTATGACTTTACTCATCCACGTACACTCTATTCAGCAATTGAAAGATTGTTCGGTCAGTCGCAGCTACCGTATTACGATATAGGCAATGCAGATTATGTAGTGTCGTTTGGTGCTGATTATTTGAGCACCTGGATTTCTCCAGTACACCATAGCTTTGGTTTTGGTAGTAGTCGTAAGGGTGTTAATGGAGTTAGAGGGCGGTTCGTACAGATTGAGCCAAGAATGTCGGTTAGCGGGGCTTCAGCAGATGATTGGTTTGCTGCAAACCCTGGAACAGAAGGAATGGTTGCATTAGCTATCGCAAATCATATTGTGAATGAGGGTGGCTACCAGGGTGATGATAGAGATGCTTGGGCCACAGCTCTAGTGCCTTACTCGCCAGACTTGATGTCGCAAGAAACCGGGCTTTCTTCAGAAGTGATTGTTGGTATAGCAGAGTCCTTTATGAGTTCACAGCATAGTCTAGCTATTGGAGGAGGCTCTGCTGGAAATAATACGAATGGAGTAGACACGCTTGTTGCTGTAAATGCTCTTAATTACTTGATTGGTAATCTGGGTAATGAAGGTGGGCTAGTTCTGAATCCAGAGCCAGTACTAGGTTCTGGGGCAGGGGCTTTACAGGCGACTTATACAGACATGGTTGAGCTTGCAGAGGCTGCCAGAGATGGCAGTATCCAGGTGCTAATTTTGAGTGGAACCAATCCTGTATTTAATCTTCCAGATGCAGCTGAATTTAGAGAAGCAATTGCACAAATACCTCTTGTAGTCAGCCTTTCTAGTTTTATAGATGAGACCAGTTCTCTCGCCTCGCTTGTCCTGCCGAGCCATACTTATCTTGAAAGTTGGGGTGATAGTTTTCCTGAGCCTGGAGTAGGGTTTACGATTGGGGCTATCTCTCAGCCTGTTGTTTCGCCGCTTTTTAATACACGAGCTAAGGGCGATATAATTATCAATCTAGCCCAAGAGATTGGTTTGTCAGCTGAATTTCCATGGTCAGGTATGGAAGAATATCTTAAGGAAGGCTGGCAAGAGATTTATGCTCGCGGCGATATAGCTAATGGAGCTGAAGGTTTTGAATCATTTTGGAATGATGTAGTAAGGGCTGGAGTCTGGGGTGAAACTACTCGTGGCCCTGCGCCGGTAGGTTTGCCAGAAGGAGTTATAGAGTCAATTTCTGTGGCACCACCTGAATTCTCAGGTTCAAGCGATAATTACCCATTCATTTTTCACCCTTATCTTTCAGATACGCTTGAGGATGGGGGAGCTGCTAACTTACCTTGGTTGCAAGAACTTCCTGATCCGTTGACTAGTATTGTTTATGGATCTTGGGTTGAGCTAAACCCACTAACGGCAAATGAATTGAACTTAGAAGAAGGCGATATTGTCGAGGTTGAGTCTCCCCATGGTCGAGTTACAGCCCCTGTTTTTGTTTATCCTGCGATTATGCCTAACGTTATCGGAATGCCTATTGGGCAAGGTCATACTGACTACGGGCGTTATGCAAGTGGGCGAGGGTCTAATCCTATACAAATATTATCTCCACAGTTAGAGACGGAGACAGGCGGACTTGCTTGGGCAGCAACACGGGTAGCAATCAATCCAACTGGTCGTCGTGTTGAGATAGTAAAGACTGGTGGGGTTTCAAGAGAGCTAGGAAGGGAGATTATTCAGAAGGTTGGTGCTGATGGTGCTGATCATTCTGATGGTGCTGATCATGCTGCGCTGAGTGGCATTCCGGTCAAGGTGGTACGGTCATGAGCTTTATAGATACTTTAAGAACACGCTGGCAGGAATATCGTAGGCCTGGTTATTACGAGAATTTTGATTATGCCTGGACAATGACTATCGACCTTGACAGCTGTACAGGTTGTGGAGCTTGCGTTACTGCTTGTCAGGCAGAAAATAATATTCCTTTGGTGGGGGAAGAGGAGCTTGCCCGTGGTAGAGAGATGCATTGGATACGTATTGAGCGTTATTGGGAGGGAGAATTTCCAAACGCTAAGCTGAATTTTATTCCTATGCTATGCCAACATTGTGACGCAGCCCCTTGCGAGACAGTATGTCCGGTGAGTGCTACTTATCATAATCAAGATGGCTTAAATGCCCAGGTCTACAATCGATGCGTTGGCACACGTTCTTGTGCCGTCTATTGTCCGTACGAGGTTCGATATTTTAACTATTACAATCATGAATGGCCTTCACCATTGGACCAGCAGTTGAACCCTGATGTTTCAGTGCGAGAAAAGGGTGTCATGGAAAAATGTACCTTTTGTATACAGCGTATCCGGCAGGCAAAAGATGCTGCAAAAGATGATGGAAGACGGCGTGTACAGGATGGGGAGGTTCAGCCAGCTTGCGTACAGACTTGTGCTTCACAAGCCATGGTCTTTGGGAATAGAAACGATACTCAAAGCGAAGTTTATCAGACAATGAATGATCCTCGTGCTTACCATGTTCTTGAGGAAGTAAATAC
>DJLG01000102.1:510-9499 GCA_002434915.1 Proteobacteria bacterium UBA6522 | reverse complement strand
GCTCGGTACAGAAACGGCAAGCTCCGATCCATACGATAATCTATACCAGAATGATTATCGGGAAATTCTTCATAGCGATGTTTAATCCCAGCTTGCGATAATCGTTTCGACAATATTCTAGTTCCATAATGAATTCGATACTGATCGTGCCAACCACAATCGATAAAAATTCCGTTTAAGGTTCCTAGGTTTTTTTTATAACGTGACACAAGATTGATAGGATCATGTTTCAACCACTCTTTCCATCGAGATGGAATGATCTCTCCGGTCTCTAAATTAAAAGGAAGACGAAAACCATTTGGCGACTCTGGATCGGGATCATAGCTAGCTGCCATAGCCAAACTCATCAAAGTCAAAACCTCCGTACTAGATAACCTTTCAGTCCGCCAAATATAATCAAGGAAACGTCGAACACGTCCATCATCATAACCCTCTTTGCAGCCTGTCTGTTCCCTTAATACATCGAGCATACCTGTCTTGCGCTTTCGTCGTCGATGCATCGCAAGACAATCTAAGGTATTAGGCCAATCACAACGATAAACAAAGTCAAAATAAGCATCTCCCGAGTGATTAGCAATGGCTCCCCAATGTCTGGCATACCTCATCCCATGAAGCATAGCACCGTAACCACCAGAAGATTTTCCAAAACAACCCCTATGGTCTCGAGATGCCAGTGTGCGTAATTCCTTATCAACAAATGGAATTAGCTCCTTAATCAAGTAATCAGCATAGGGGCCTATCGCAGAAGAGTTGATGTACTGATTACCACCAAGTGCAGTGAAGCAGTCAGGAAAAACAATAATGCATCCGCCCATTTTTTTTTCATGTATTAGGCGGGCAGCACGTTCAGGAAGATTTTCTTCAAAATTTTTCCAATTAGTATGAGACTTGCCAGAGCCTGTATACCCCACCAGATCAAATAAAACTGGAAACCTCTTACCACGACCTCTACTAAACCCCTGGTCATACTGTGGTGGTAACCAAATGTCTAATTGACGCACATAGGGATCGCCTAAAGGATTGCTTTTTAGAAGTCTTGAAGAATGCTCCAGGGTAATCACCCGGCCACCTAGAGATTTGGATCTCTTCTTTGCCATTACGTATTAGCTACTCCAGTTCCATGTTTAAAATATGGGTTCACTTGATTCTATTTATTCCAATTAACTGCCGCCTGGTCTGGAGAAGACCATAGCCCAGCTGCTTTAATGCCTCCAATAGCGGCGAATTCATCTCGTAATGAAGTATCTCCAGTCACGCCAACCGCACCAATGATGAGTCCGGCATCGTCACAGATCAAAACACCTCCAGGAACAGTAGCAAACCGTCCACCGGAAATCATACTGAGTGAGTTTCCAAAAAGTGGGCGGTCTGCGACATGATCGCCCAGATCCCGACTAGATTTTCCCATCCCTAAAGCTCCATAGGCTTTAGCGCGAGCAACCTCTACACGAATAATTCCACTACCATCTTCTCGTTTCATAGCAATTTGATGCCCTCCGGCATCTAGTACCATTATGGTCATAGGCTGCATATCATGTTCTCTTGCAAGACTTAAAGCTTCGTCAACAATAATGCTTGCTTCTTTGAGGCCAAGCAGCACTTTAATTGGAATAGGTTTTGCCATTGTTTTAACTCCTAATTGAAGGCGATGATATTATCCTCTGGTAATCGCATAGAAAACAAAAAATAATCAAGGAAAAATAATGCTAGCAGTCATGTTTGACTCACTATTAACTGGGCTTGGGTTAATTTTTCAATGGCATGTATTAGCCTATTTCTTCCTTGGCTGCCTAGTTGGAATCATTATGGGCGCTATACCAGGACTTGGTGGGGCAATAGGTCTCGTACTACTCCTGCCTTTTACCTTTAGTATGGAACCTGTATCCGCTTTTGCTCTTCTTCTTGCCTCCTGGGCCTCAACTTCCACAAGTGGAGCAATAACCTCCGTACTCCTAGGTATTCCAGCCACTGCGGCCTCTCAGGCTACTGTTTTAGATGGATACCCTATGGCAAAACATGGCGAGTCGGCGCGAGCGCTTGGTGCAGCTTTTACATCTTCGGCAATTGGTGGGGTATGTGGAGCTGCAGCATTAGGTATTTCACTACCACTAATACTACCAGTCATCTTGGCAGTCGAGTCTCCCGAAACATTCATGCTTGGGATGTTGGGTCTAACCATGGTGGGATCCCTCTCTGGGCGCTCCATTGGAAAAGGCGTTACTGCAGCAATGCTTGGGCTTCTGCTCGCTATGGTTGGGTTTCCGGAGTCCCAAGCCATTCCTAGATATACCTTTGGCACGCTCTACCTTTTAGATCAATTGCCATTAATCCCTGTACTTCTAGGTCTGTTCGCTATTCCGGAAATTGCTGAACTCTCCATAAAAAATATTTCTATCTCCAGAACTGGACAACCTGTGGACACACGTAATGGTCTTTTAGCAGGGGTGCGAGATGCACTTAAAAACTGGTGGCTTGTTGTTCGCTGCAGTGTGATCGGCGCCTATATTGGAATGTTGCCCGGCCTTGGAGCTTCGATTGTTGGATGGGTAACTTATGGTCACGCAATGCAAGGAGCAAAAGACCAGTCAAAGTTTGGACAAGGAGATGTTAGAGGGGTATTAGCCCCTGAAGCTGCGAATAATGCATTACGCGGTGGTGCTTTAATACCAACAGTGACAATGGGGATTCCTGGCAGTGTGGGTACCGCTGTTCTAATGGGCGCACTTATTATGCTTGGGCTGCGCCCCGGGCCAAGCATGCTTGATGCCCAACTCCCAATGACGTTCAGCTTTGTTTGGATGATTGCCTTTGCAAGCGTTATTGCAACCATTGTGCTTTTGATGACGGTTGAGCAAGTTTCAAAGATCGCCCTCCTTCCAGGACATATGGTAGTACCAGGAGTACTACTATTTGTTTTTATGGGTGCATGGCTAGGCGGATCATCGTATGGCGACTGGGTAAGCTGTATATTCTTTGGAGCACTTGGGTTTCTAATGAAAAGAGGAGGTTGGCCAAGACCTCCGGTCGTTCTAGCTCTTGTTCTTGGAGGTATTTTAGAAGGATCATTCCAAATCAGTATGCGCGTCCATCAAGGTGCTGATTGGCTAGGACGGCCCATTGTCATATTTCTGATACTGATAATTGTGTTAACACTTATCCTCGCTGGTAGAGGTATCACAAAACAAAAGCTTTCCAACAAAAAACCTGCAGAAAAAACTGTAGAAAAAAACCCAGCTCTATCGCTGCTATTTTCAGTTGGTCTCTGTGTTCTGTTTGCCTGGGCTGGCTATAACTCACTTGGGTGGCCTACCGCAGTTCGGCAATTCCCACTCGTAATTTGTATTCCGGGTTTCTTCCTGGCGCTTATGGTGTCTATGCGGGACTTAATAAACCTGCTACATAGCAAGAAAAAACTGGGGACATGGAAGGAATATATTAAAAAAACTTGCCAAGATGGGTGGCTAATAGAAGCGGGACCGTTTTTTGGCTACTTGCTTGGAATACTTTTTCTTACAGCACTACTTGGACAGAAAATCGCCTTCCCATTATTTATTGGTATTTATCTTTTACGATGGGGACAATATACAAAACGCTTTGCTATAACTTATGCCTTGGGTGGTTGGGCAGTTCTAGTCTTCCTATATGGGCAGGTAATGGATCTCCTGTTTCACCCATCTTATTTGACGGTATGGCTCCAATCAGTGTTACCTAATGGTGCCCCAAGCTGGCTTATCATCTAAATAACAAGCTATCTTTCAATAAAATCATTACCCTAATTAACTAAATACCTTGATCTTAAAGAATTGTAGAGAGACACTCAGTCACAAACTCCTTAAGGTGATTTACTAATGCGAATAATCCTATTAGCCATTGTGTACATAGCAGGAACAAACTTAGCCTTTGCGCAAACACAAAATACGATTAGCGCCGATGAGGGCGAAATTATTATTACCCCAATTATTCACTCGAGTGCGCAGGTGGAGTATGCAGGAAAGGTGATACACATTGATCCTTGGAGCGCCGTAAATTTATCAATGGCTAAACCTGCTGATCTCATCTTAATCACTGATGATCCTAGTCATCACCTAGATCCAGAAGCAATATCACAACTACGAAAACCTGGAGCGCCCGTAGTATTAACCGAAACTGCGTATGCCAAATTCAACGATGGCATTGTTCTTTCAAATGGCGAAAGTGGCACCTTTGCAGACATTCGAATTGAAGCAGTAGGTGCCTACGATATGACTCCTGGGGCACCCTACCATCCAAAGGGCGAAGCCAATGGGTATGTGATTAACCTTGGAGGGAAACGGCTCTTTTTTTCTGGGGTAGGAGAGTGTGTCCCAGAAATTCAAGCTCTACAGAATATTGACGTTGCAGTAATGCCAATGAATTTACCAGTAGATAGGATGCGACCAACTCCAGTAGCAGAGTGCTTAAAAACATTTAAACCTGAAATTGTTTACCTAAACCATTATGACCGCATATATGCAGGATGGCTGAGCAACCCTCAAGGCAATCCTCCGCCTGACACTCAAGACACTCCTGCAACAATACAAGCATTTCAAGATGCAATTGCGGGAGAGGGAATCGAATTTCGAGACGCTGGGTGGTACCCACAAAGATGAAAGTAGAAATTTCGGTCTTAGCGTAGGCCTAAAAAATCTCGGTGATCAAAGGTTAAACTGATTGATATCCACTAGTGACTATCTAGAAACTTTTTAATATCCGCCATTGATTCATCGTAGCACTGAGTCATAAAAAAGTGACTTGCGCCCTCATAGATTTTAAGTTCACATCCCGAAACCCTTTCGGCAATCTGCTTGGCAGGACCCACTGCACAAAGCACGTCCTCTCCACCAGTAAGAACAAGCGTGGGACACTTAACCTGATGAAGCCGGTCAAGTGAGTCATGCATAAGGCACGCATGGGTTGAATTTGTATATCCATGCACAGGTCTATCCGTAATACCTACCCCTTTCTCAAAGCTATCCATCTGCTCTTGGTGTTCATTGAAATAGAGTGGCGGGAAAAAAAAGAGGGCCTGCCACTGTGCAGCGGCCATATAACCTTGTGTCTTTACAACCTCATTAATGTTGTGAAGTATGCGGTGTCCATAGCGATCAAGCTTACCGAATGAAGCGGTAATTAGCATGCTTCGCACACGGTCTGGATAGTTGATCGCCATTTCTTGGGCAATAGCCCCCCCCATGGATCTACCGATAATATGTGCTGGCTCAGTTATTCCAATAGCATCCATAAGCCCAATTGTGTCATCAGCGAATAGGCGAGTAGTGTAGGGATAATCTGGCGCAGAGCTTCGTCCTGCTCCTCGATTGTCTAAAGGAACAACCTTATAGTCTTCCTTCAACACGTTAATTTGAGGGTTCCAGGCACTGCAATCCCCCGCAAGCCCATGGAGAAGGACTACGGGCACACCATCTCCATACTCTTCGTAATAGATCTCTACGTCGCCTACTTGCTTTTTCGGCACCTGGTTACTCCTCTAACTAATTACAGCTGAAAGCACTAATTATGTCTGCCACACTTCAGCTTCTTATCGCCTAGACTAGAGGCTTTGCAAACAAATTTATTCCGATGAATTAAAATTAACCGGTCTTTGTTGCTTTGCTTCCAACAGCTAACTTTTCCTTAAACTCATCATTATTAGCTACCCAACCTAAGCATCTACAAATATTCTGTAAACCTAGTTGATGGAGGTCCTCTCCATACATGCTAGCAACACAGTCGGACATGACTACCACTCGATAATCTTTGTTAAAAGCTGTGAATGCAGTATTCAAAACACACGTATTAGTATTAATGCCCATCAAGCAAACGTTTTCTATACCCAGATTACGCAAAAGAATATCCAGATCCGTTCCCATGAAACAGTCGAGACGTTTTTTGTTATCTATAACATAGTCACCTTCTTCAACAAGGCTAGGGATCATTTCTGTTTGTACAGAGCCCATAATGTTGTGATCATCTACGGTGCTAGGGCGGCCGGGGCTCAAACGGTTAGCCTCATCTGATATATCGTGGAGTGCTTTCCAAAATTTAACGGGCATCCCTTCGCTACCCAAACCCGGGATTTTCCGAAAAACCAGTTTGACATGAATAATTGGAACACCATGATTTCGAGCAAAACCTAAAACATCTTCAGCGTTTTTAATAACCCGTTCTGAGTCTTCAACTGAAGCAGGCATAGTTGCCACCTCAGGGTCCAAATGTCCCTTATGCATATCGATTGTAACGATGGCGGTTTGGATGGGATTCAATTCAAGCATTCCCATCAACTTACTAGTCATATCAGAACGATCAACGATTTCTACGTTAGCCATGCTTTATTTCTCCTTAAAATTTGGGATAGAGATTATTTTTTTATTTACTAGCCCTACCCATAAGTTCTCAAACCATTGGAATGAGACAAAGATCACGTTCAAACATAACTGGCAAACCAAACTCTGAACGCTTATTTGACCTTAATCATAGCTTAATAAAATATAATTGGTAGCTATGGGTGGGTTCGCTGTTTTTTCAGTAAGTTACTCTTGCCTTAGTAACTGCTATTACGCGTAATCTGAGCTTCTATAAAATCTTGAGTTTCAGAACTAACCAGCGCCGTGGCACTAAGAACCTCAGTAGCCCTTGCAGCATCTACAGCATCCGGCACATAACTTAAAATACGGTTGGCCTCATCAGCAAAACCTACTGTTGCCATAGCCGGGGCTATTGCAGCTTGAAAGGTTTTCATGGCTTCCTCATCCATACCAGGGGGACCAAGAAAAACATGCTGCATCGTCTGATCGATCTGAATCATAGTGAGAATGGAGTCCCAGTTAAGGCCAGAAGGTGGCTCTCCATATATCTCCTCATAGAGTTCATTAACAGTGGGAATATCTGGTACTAAAGGACTTTTTATAAGTTCACCTTGTGCATTTAGCAGTGGCAAACTGAACAATGGGGCATTCAAATTCTGCTGCTCAAGCGTAGGCACTACCTCGTTGAGATAAGCATGGGCTGCATCGGTTGCCATATTAACTTCGCCACTAAGAACTGCAGCGCGAATTTTCCCACTACCAGGATAGCCCCCAACAAAATGATAATCAGCGCCAATCAGATCCAATCCCATTGTGCTAGCAATCATTCGACCATGCTCTGCTGAAATTCCACCAAAAACCAGTCCATCAGCCTTAAGAATATCCGCAGGTGACTGAATACCCCCCTCCAACATATCTTTTCGGGCATAAGTCACCAAAGGGGCTAGTTGAACACCTCCTAAAATGGTGAACTGGGAGTATTTAAACGAGTGGCCAGGAAATTCTAGGAGCTCTCCTAAAGATGAGCGTGGACCATAATAAACAGTAGTACCATCCTTTGGGGCTTTTAGGAGGACAAAAAGATGAGCATTCATCATAGATGCGCCAGGCATGTTTTTAACAATAACGTTGGGATTACCATCGAGAGTAGATTCGAGATGTTTTGCAAGAAGTCGTCCAACCGTTGTGCCACCAGCAGAAGCATCCAGTCCCATTATTAACGTTACCGTCTCACCCTCATAGTATCCCGAAGATACTGCAGGATTTTGGTCTGAGGAAGTTGACTCCGAACTGCAACCTGCAATCGAAAATACCAAAGCAGTTGCTCCTAGCATCACTAGAAATTTAAGTAGTAGATAACATTCTTTAATCACGATGGTTTTTCCCTCATACCCAAAACGGCCAACAAATTTAATTAAACCCACTTTATACTAGTTTAGTCCAACGCTAAAACAATCATTCAAGCAACCGAAGAGGTTCTGTATTCAAAGAGATTGAAAGTCTATTCAAATTTTCACATAAGGCATCAGGTATTGGTATACCAGATTGTTCACGTTGACGTCGAGTGTTTAAGCTTCTCTCACCCGGCACTCTTATCTCATCAAAACCAGGTAACTTAGAAGAGGCTCGCATACTACGAATCACTTCATCCACATTTTTTTTAAACAAACTTACATCACCAAAACATTCGATAGATAACGCAACAATGAACTGACCTGTATTAGTAAAAGATTTTGAATCAGCATTAAAATCAATCACGTTTTTACCAAAGGCAGCACCATTCAAAGTTCCAGCAAGCAGGCCAAATACCAAGGCAAGACCATAGCCCTTAGGTCCACCGATCGGCAATAGAAAACCTTCGTTCGCTTTAGAGGGGTCAGTCAACGGGTTGCCTAATTTATCAATCATCCATCCTTCCGGAATAGACTCGCCCCTCTGCATGGCTGTTTTTACTTTACCGTAGGCTGCTACGGTAGTTGCCATATCCAACACAATTGGTGACTCCTCTTGGGCAGGAATGGCTACAGCGATTGGGTTAGTACTTAATAACATCTCGGTACCACCCCAAGGTGGAAGGTGATTTGCACTTCCAACAGCCACATAGATACCGATCATGTCTTTTTTTAAAGGCATCTTTGCATAAAGTGCAGCAGGACCAGCATGGTTGCTATGCCGAACACCAACCCAAGAAATGCCATGTTCAGAAGCACGATTGATGGCAAGTTCCGTCGCATAGTGCATAACCAAATGCCCAAGTGCATTATCTCCATCTACCACTGCCATAGCACCCTTGTCTTCAGCAATGTTTATGTTGGGCTGAAGGTTTATACCTTTATTTTTAATACGCTCAATGTATTGTGGTAAACGAAAGACGCCATGGCCATCAGAGCCATTTACATCCGCTTCTGACATTAGTTCAGCAACGATTTTTGCATCATCCTCAGGCACTTCTGCCGCTATAAAGCATCTACCTATAAATAACGCTAACTGTTCAACAGAGACAAATTGCATATAGAAGTTAATTAGTAATTTATTAGCAAGAAAAAGAAAACTCTCTGAAATTTAAAGAAGCGAATACCATGCGAGTCTATTTTTCTATCTAAGAACTAATGAGTGGTTGACTCAATAAACTCCAAAAGCTCAAGTCCTACTTCCTCATTAACTGA
>DJLG01000102.1:0-170 GCA_002434915.1 Proteobacteria bacterium UBA6522 | reverse complement strand
ATATGAGAGACATGATTATGCCCTTGGAACTGGGTAAAACGGGGACAGTCTTGATATTTTTCACATAGCTTGGAATACATCATAGCTATGGGTCCCTCAATCCAGGGAGGATCAAATTCCGCGCTCCACATAAAAAGTGGAATCTGTGGTCCATAATAGAAATCAACTAA
>DJLG01000064.1 GCA_002434915.1 Proteobacteria bacterium UBA6522 | reverse complement strand
GCAAGCCGAAGCTATTTTTATTATAGATAATGTCTTGAATGCCCTGTTATTAGGATATGTAATAGCTCGTGCTATTATTTTAGTTCAGCCTTTCATTATCCAAAAAGCACTCTATGGCTTTTATTAATAACATCAAAACTTGGTTATTTCTTGTGAGCTTGTTATTTGCAAGTATTGCCTTTTCTCAGTGGGGTGGTCGTTATCGAATAGAGCAAAATAACCCCCCAGCAACGGAGTTAATTGTGGCGCGGTGGCACTTTGGGACAAATGGAAATATTGGCCATCTTGGATGGTCACATAACTACCCATCTTCAGATAAAAACTTTAATGGTTTTATAAACCAATCAACCAGGATAGATGTTGACACTCTTTCCTACAGGATTGTAGAGCTTGGTAGTGACGAGGTGTTTGATTATCCGTTTGCTTATGTCTCCGAACCAGGTGAGATGGAATTGACCACGCAGGAGGTTGAGAATCTCAGGGAGTTCATTGATCGGGGTGGGTTTATATTGATGGATGATTTTGATGGCTCTTGGCAGCTAGACACAATGCTGTCACAAGTCCAAAGGTCATTTCCAAATCGACCATTTTTTTCATTAGAAAATAATCATCGCTTGTTTCAATTAGTGTTTCCACTAGCAGACCTTAATGGAATGTCTCATTACGTACCGGGTGGGGATATAACCTATCTTGGCATGTTAAATAATGATGGTGAAGTCGCAATTGCAGCAGGACACAACAATGATTTGGCTAATTTTTGGGATTGGTATGATCAGGCCTATTCGCCTTTAGAGCCTGCTGCTGATGCTTTCCGTTTAGGAATTAATTTTGTTGTCTGGTCTATGACGCATTAATGTTTCCCACTTAGTTCCCTTATGCAGATTATCTCTAGAACAGATCTAAGTAAAACCTTAGTGAGCTGTTTATAAAACCAAGTACTGCTAAGGGTGTAGCTGTTCAAGAGATTTCAGTAGCTCATGTTTTAAGCCAAGGCGGTAGAGGTAGATCCTTTGATTCAAGGAATTCAGGGTTATACAGTTTGGATTGGTATCGTGACCCAGAGTCACACAATATAGTCACTATCGTCTTTCCAGGACCTAACTCTTTTGCTAGCCGGATTGCTCCAGCAACGTTGATTCCACTAGAACCGCCCATTAATAGTCCTTCGTCCAACAGCAAATCAAAACAAACTAGCATCATTTCATGGTCGGAAATACTAAATGCATCATCTATCTTCGCATCTTTAAGATTTCCAGTAATACGTCCCTGACCGATACCTTCACTGATTGAACTACCTTCTGACTTGAGTTCGCCAGTTTTAATCCAACTAAAAATAGCCGCGCCCATGGGATCAGCTGCCGCGGTAACAATATTTGGGTTTTGTTGTTTTAGATAGTCACTAACGCCAGACAGAGTACCACCTGTTCCGACCGCACAGATAAAGGCATCTACTTGACCATCAGTTTGTTCCCAAATTTCTGGGCCAGTACTAGCAATATGTCCCTCACGGTTTGCAGGGTTATCCCATTGGTTTGCATAAAAAACCCCATGTGGTTCTGTTTTTGCTAACTCGGTAGCTGTACGCTCGGCAACATGGACATAGTTATTTGGGTCCTTGAAGGGTACAGCAGGTACTTCTTGCAGTTTGGCACCGCAGAGTCTTAAAGCATCCTTTTTTTCTTGTGTCTGAGTATCAGGCATCATAATCAGAGTTCGGAACCCCCGAGCATTTCCAACTAGTGCAAGGCCTATTCCTGTATTACCAGCTGTACCTTCTACGATCAGTCCTCCGGGTTCTAGTATTCCTGCTCGTTCAGATTCAAGC
The DNA here is from genome assembly GCA_002434915.1 of Proteobacteria bacterium UBA6522. GTDB lineage: Bacteria > Pseudomonadota > Gammaproteobacteria > Steroidobacterales > Rariloculaceae > UBA6522. Next base: position 1,034 of record DJLG01000064.1, on the reverse strand, counting down.
ACCATATATTTAGCTGCCCTATCCTTTACTGACCCCCCAGGATTAAGAAATTCCGCCTTACCTAAAATTGTGCATCCGGTTTCCTCGGAGGCTTTAGAAAGTTTAATTAAGGGAGTATTGCCGATTGAGTCGACGAATCCATTACGAATATTCATATGCTTTAAAAAATGATCTCAACGTAAAACTTTTTAGCTGATTCTGATTATTCAGTAACAGTAATAGTTATTTTTTCTGAAACTACAGGTGAGGCATGTGGGATATGTAGGTGATCTCCCAATACCAGTTGCAGCGTGTGTTGCCCAGGCTCTAGTTCTAATAGTGTTTCCGTCTGACCGAGGCCAAAATGCCTCACCTGATCTGTTGCAGGCAGCGGTAGATCAAAAGAGGGCATCTCTGCATCAGCTAAGTTGATTAGCAAGTGATGGTGTCCGGTATTAGGCCTTTCTATGCCAGCCGGTGCAACACCAATACCTCTTAGACCGAATCTAATGGTTACCGGTGAGGAAACAGCAGAGCCATCTGCTGGTGATTGAATATAGGCTTCAGCCATTTCCGGAGCAGGGGAGCGTTCTTGTGTGTTTGCCGACGATATAAAAACTGATAGAAGAAGACCTAAAGTTAATAGTATTTTTTTCATTTTTTGTCCTTTGATAGGGTGAAAGTTACGCTAGAGACTTGCAACTTTTTGTTAGGTTTATGCATCTAACTTATAAGTTAGAAAGCTTTAATTAGCAGAAAAATATTGTCATCTTAAGGGTATCATTAAGGCGTATAGGGTATTGTAGACTCTAAGGAAAAAAAAATTTAGTGTGAACTTTTATCATATTGGGCTTTCTAACATTAATATTAGGGCTCTTAATCAAAGAAAAGAGGATTTTTCAATGCGTCGACAAAGTATTCAAAGCAAATTTTTGATGCTATTTGTCGCAATGGCATTTACAGGTTGTGTTACGCCACCAACCCAGCAGAGCCAAAGTCAGTCTCAGAGCCAAAGTCAGTCTCAGAGCCAAAGTCAGTCTCAGAGCCAAAGCCAG
>DJLG01000058.1 GCA_002434915.1 Proteobacteria bacterium UBA6522 | reverse complement strand
GGCATGTCTTCCATAAACGACTGAGTGTTCTCCGAGCAACACAACCTTGCCGTAACCTACACCCATGGCAGATTCTTCTATCCTAGTAGGATTTCGATCATTTTTACCAAAATGTTTATTCTGCAGTGATAAGGCTATTTCTTTAGCCTTCCATATTTTTATTTCATTACTGAGTATTAATCGATCTAGTACCTCATTGAATAGCTCTTTGGGCACTCCTGCTCCAGTTACAACACTACGGGCATGCAACGTCATATGTCCTTTTTGAATCCCTTCTGTCGCGAGCGCTCGGATTGCCCCAAAATTCTGAGCTAGCCCAACCGCCGCCATAACTTCAGCTAACTGAGTTGCCGATTCAACATCAAGTAAACGCATATTCAGCGCTACAGTGGGATTAGATTTTATTGGCGCACCCACTATGCCAACCTTTATAGGCAGCTCAATACTGCCACATAAATTTCCCTTCTCATCTACAAACCAATCGGTAAGAGAAGTGTACCTGCCACCTCTTGCTGCAAAAGCATGAGCCCCAGCTTCTATGGCACGCCAATCATTACCAGTTGCTATAGCAACTGGATCAATGCCATTCATTATGCCCTTATTATGTGTTGCTGCTCTATAAGGGTCTACTTTGGCGAAATCAGAGGCAACTATAATTCCATCTCTAACCTGCTCTCCTGAATAATCATCGCCCACCAAAGCTTCAGCTGGAATGCTACAGCTAGCTCTGACTAATGAACGATCACTCAAGTTAGAAAGAATCCTAAGAAAGACCTGACCTCCAGTAATAGACTCAATAAGTGAAGCAACACCTTCACACATTCCATTAGTTAGATTAGCCCCCATGGCATCACGGGTATCCACAAGAAGATGGATTACTAACATTCGTTTCCCTGTAGACAGAAGCGGATGGGAAAATAATTCAATATCTTTGGCACCCCCACCTCTAGCCACCATGTTCGGATGAAAACTATTAGCAAGATTTAAAATATCTTGCTTGTTCTCCATTAGAGCAGTTTTTGCAACATCTATATCTGGTATATCAACCACCTGAATCTGTCCAATCATTATTGGGTCTGTAGAGGTTGCCTCTACCCCCCCATGCTCAGAAATCAACTTTGATCCTGAACCAAGCGCTGCAATAACAGAGGGCTCTTCGACTGCCATCGGAATAACATAACGCCTTTTATTAACGACTAGGTTCATCCCTAATCCAAGAGGCAATCCCATTACACCAACAACATTCTCGACCATCTTATCGGCGGCCTCGAGGGCAAGAGTATGCTTGCCAGTTGCCAAAGATCGGAAATCGTCGAGTGTCACAATACCTCTCTCATGAACGGCCCGAACACGCTCTTCTACGCTCAAATCATAGAACTTAGGAATTCTTCTTTGGTCATCGTCCACTATTCAACCATCTCCACAGTTAATCCATTTGTATCTATATCAAGGTCAAGCACACTGTAATCTTTATTAACTTGTCTTTTAAACTCTTCTAATAATCCTACGTCCAAGCTAAATGCCAGCCCCATATCACCTCCGCCAGCACCACTTACCTTATAGGAAATACCTAAAAGGTCGGCTATCTTCTTCACGTTACAATGATCTTGGTTAAAAATTTCTGCCCCTATCTGGGAACCCAGCATTTCTAAAGATTTTCCATACTCAATAATTGTTTTCAAAAACCCCTCACCATCATTAGTATCGGCTGTATGGATCCCGTTTGCTGCTATCTCGGTCATTGTTCTTTGATGCATAGCAGCCTCATAAGGCGCTTCGGCCCGCCACTTTTGATAATGTTTAAGGTAGTCAGGTGTCGCAGCAGCAGAACCAGTAAAAACACCAGTAAATACTACACCTTTAGGGAGTGCAACCGCACGTGTCTGAGGCTCTGCACACCCGTCTAGCTGAAAACGAGTTACTCCTCCACATAGGCTTGCAGCTATATCCACTCCACTCCCAGCACCTCCCTGAATAGCTCTATGCAAACCAATTAAAGTTCTAAGACTTTTGCTATCTGCTTCTACCCTATCTTTACCAGAGAAAGCTAACCAAGCCCCAACCCAAGCCGTTAATGCTGCTGCGCTAGAACCAAGACCAATTTTAATACCGTTTTTAAAGAGTTCGGATGTGTCTAGCACTGCAGAGTAGGTTCTAGGCCCGGGCAAAAATCTCAAAACAGTGTCTACTATCTCAAACCCACTAGTCATGCCTTGCTCAAACTTAACCGCCTGATCTTCATATGTCCTGGCAATCAAATGACAATAGTCATCCTTACTTGGATTGATGGCAACATGGCAATATCGGTTAACTGCGAGCACCATTGCAGGAGCACCATGCAAAACAGCATACTCGCCTAAAACTACCAACTTGCCAGGTGTTTTAGAGACTATTCGAGGCATCTCCAAGTTAAATCTCCTCGACACCTGGGCCTAACCCAGTTACTAGCGTATCCAGCACCCCTGGAATATCACGAAGAACTTTCTCCACATTTTTGCTAACCCCTGGAGTACATACAGCTTTTATTTGCGGACCAGCATCAATAGTAAAAAAAACGGGGATACCTGAACGACGAAGCTCTCTTACAGCATGAATACAGGCAACCGTAGCGGAATTCCAATAGACCAGAGGAGGTTGCGATGCAATTGCAACCGCATGCATCTTCAAACAGTTTAACTCCGCAACTTCAGCTAACTGCTCAAAGTCCTGTGCCTGAATAGCCTCACGCACAGAATTCAAATCTATGGGACTAGTTTTCACCCATTCACCATAGTAAGGAGACGTTAATTCAGACTTTGCCATACCAATCCGCGAACTAACTTCCTTCTCTTTTCGCTCTGTAATAGCAACAACCACCTCAAGCGGCCAATCGTCCGATGAAAGAATAGGCTCAGCAAAACTATCTGAACCATCGCCTTTTGAACCCACATGCATCTCAACAAACCCCCCGAAAATCGACCTTGCGGCAGATCCTGAACCCTGTCGGGCAATTATGCTTAGCTTATTTGGTGGAAAATTTAAACCAAGAGAACGAGCAGCAGCCATTGTAAGAGCAGCAAACCCAGATGCGGATGACGCCAAACCAGCTCCGGTAGGAAAATTGTTATGACTTACAACTCGTGCCGCATAACTCACTTTGGCATGAGAACGTAAAATATCAAGACAACTTATAACCCGATCCAACTGATCCTTGCGAGCTTCATTATTAAGAAAAAATGTATCAGCAGAAATGGACTTGCCAAACTCTACTTCAGTCTCTGTCCATAATTTATCCAGAGTAATTGAAATTGAACCAACAGCAGGTATGTTTAGATCAGTATTTAATTTACCCCAATACTTAACAAGAGCGATATTCGCTCGGGCTTTAGCTGTCGCCTTCATGTTTTATACACCCTATTAGTAGAAGGCTAATCAACGCTTTTAACAATTAATGGTAGCCTGCCCGAGCCTAGATTAAAAAGCAGACGTAAAACACGATTATTTCCAAGAAACAAGTTAGTCGTAAATACAGTTGCTTTAACAGCCTTTCTAGATATTTTTACTTGTTCTGCCGATGTATAACTTGGATTAGCATGGATTTTTCGAAGTGTAAGTACCGCAAGCCCAAGCGCCCAACTGCAGAATCTTCGCATACCAACTTCCTTAGTGGGAATGTGACACGTATATTCAAGGCCTTCCCGCATATGCCTATATGCAATACCAATTAACTCATCCATACCATCACGAAATACTTGGGTATCACGAAACTGATCTAACGTCTGAAACTCCACTTTGCTTCCGGAAAAAACAGACCGAGGCAACCAGCAAGTACCAAGCCGCCTATCATCCCACATATCCTTCAATATATTAGTCATCTGCAAAGCCTGTCCAAAAGAGACCGCAAGTTTCATCATCTTGTCTCTTTTTTCCTCAAGCTCTGAACAATACACACAAAACAGTTCTGTCAGCATCTCACCTACAACACCAGCAACAACGTAACAGTACTCCTGCAATTGCCCAAGATCACCGAGGCCTGACAAGCTCTTATTACGTTGAAATTTTGGCATACCGGAACACATAACCGTGACACAACGTATTAAGGCCGCTTGCTCTCGAACTGAAAAACTATGGGTAACTCGAATAATCCTAGCGGTATTCTCTACGAGGTCCAGTTCGTCTGTTAATACATCCGAAGAAAGTAAGGGACTAAGCTCATTTGCAAAACTTTTGGCATCATAGCTACCCTCTACAACCAGTATAAACAAACGATGAAATTTGGATTTTTGCTCTTGATCTAAAGCAGAATCATCTTCGATTGTATCGGCAATCCTGCACAAGAGATATGCATTAGAAACTACTACTGCAAGAGAATCGGGCAACACAGGAATTGTTATAGCAAAAGTACGAGAAACTCCCGGAAGAATTCGGATCTGATATTGTAAATCGTCTTGACTAGAGGCCATTGGTCGGCTCAATGCAGGTTTTAAAACTCAAATAAAGGCCGTACACGTTGGTTCAATGGTACGATAAAAAATATGATAACACGGTCTCAGCCCTACTCTCTTCAAGAGAACTTCGAATTCTATATTCAACGAGTTAATACTTACCTCAAAAAAATTATGGGAGATAACCCTGATGCTCCTTATGGACTTATTGAGCCCATGCGATATGCCGTGCTTGGGCCTGGGAAACGGGTCAGACCTCTCCTAACCTATGCTTCCGCTGAGCTTTTCCAACTAGATATGAAACTGGCAGATCCAATCGCAACAGCAGTAGAACTAGTCCATGCTTATTCTTTGATACATGATGATCTCCCTGCTATGGATGATGATGATCTTCGTCGGGGCAGGGCAACAACTCACAAAAAATTTGGTGAGGCGGTAGCAATTCTAACTGGAGATGCCCTACAGGCTGTTGCATTTAAAGTGCTATGCACAGATCCATTTTTATCTAAAAACCCAATCACTCAAATTCAAGTTATTTCATTATTAGCTAGGGTTGCAGGGCCTAGCGGAATGGTAGGAGGTCAATTGCTAGACCTAGAAGCTGAAGGCCATATGATAGATGAATCATCATTAGAAAATATTCACCAAAGAAAAACTGGTCAGTTGATAAAAGCTGCCATTATGATGCCTAGTAAGCTAGCTAATTCTTCTGAAAATACTATGGAAAACCTTGATAAGTTTGCTAGTAATATTGGTCTAGTTTTTCAAATCATGGATGATCTGCTAGAAGCAGAACAGAACACCACCACACTAGGCAAAAATGCTCAATCTGATATTCGCAAAGAAAAATCTACATACCCCTCTTTGCTAGGAATTAGTGAAACGAGAAATCGGGCTGACGAGTTATATGAGGATGCTATGGATTATCTAGAATCTCTGGGAGAAAATGCAGCTGGTTTGCGTTGGGTTGCAAACTACATCATAGAACGAGATCGGTGAAAACAATCCTACTTAAATACGGCACTCGCAAACTGTTTGCGTAAAATAGCCTTAGATATTTTGCCGGTAGCTGTGTGTGGAATCGAGTCTACTACACTCAATGAATCAGGAATCCACCAATCCGCAACCTTACCCTTAAAGGATGCAAGGATGCTCGCTTCATCTGGCGTTATTCCTTCAGGGCAAACTACCACTAGATGGGGTCTCTCACCCCACTTTTTATCGCTGATACCTATAACAGCAGCTTCCGCTACATGTGGATGGGCTACAGCTAAATTCTCTAGTTCAATCGAACTAATCCATTCTCCCCCAGATTTAATTACATCTTTAGTTCGATCAGTAATACCCAAAAAACCATACTCATCAATGGTTGCAACATCTCCGGTAGAGAACCAACCAGCTTCATCTTGCGGCCCGCTATTATCATCTTCTCCATAATAGCCATCAGCTACCCACCATCCTCTAACCTTTAAATCTCCAAAAGCGACGCCATCATTCGGCAAATCCTTTCCGTCAGAATCAACAATCTTCATGTCGACACCGAAAGGGGTTCTGCCCTGCTTAGCTCTCACCTCATTTCTATCAGACTCTTCAAGTTTTTCCATGCCTGGAATCAATCTATTGACAGCACCCAAGGGGCTCATTTCAGTCATACCCCACCCATGATGTGTATAGACGCCATGCAGTTTTTCAAATTCCTCCATAATAGATATAGGGCAAGCAGAACCACCAACGACAGTTCGATTTAACGTATCTATGCTCTTGCCTGTCTCTTTCAAATAAGCCAACAGTGCTAACCAGACAGTTGGCACGCCTAGTGCAATCGTCACGCCCTCATTCTCAATGAGTGACTGCAAGGTTTCACCGTCTGCCATCTTTGGTCCGGGCAACACAATCTTAGATCCAGCGATAGGACATGAATAAGGAGTTCCCCACGCATTCACATGAAACATTGGTACTACAGGCATCACAACATCATCGTGAGATAGCCCTAATACGTTCGCCATGCAGCTTCCATAAGCGTGTAGAACTGTTGATCTATGATCGTAAAGCACACCCTTCGGGTTGCCAGTTGTACCAGACGTATAACAAAGTGCACTTGCGGTAGTCTCCTCTAGCTCTGGCCATGGATATGGCGAACAATCTTGAGAAATAAGATCCTCGTAACAGTGGAGGTTAAGCAAGCTACTTTCAGGCATTTTGTTCTTTGAAGTTAGAACAACAAAATGACTTACTGAAGATAACTTATCAGACAATTCTTCTATCAGAGGGAGAAACATTGGGTCGAAAAAAACAACCCGGTCATCTGCATGATTAATTATGTAGGCTAACTGTTCAGAAAAAAGTCGCGGATTAATCGTATGCAGAACTGCTCCAGAACATGAAACCCCATAATATAGCTCTAGATGCCTATGATCATTCCAGGCTAGCGTTGCAACGCGATCACTAGACTCAACTCCTAAGCGGCCAAGCGCATGAGCGACTTGATTCGCTCGTTTAAAAACCGTTCCATAGGTGCTGCGATGCACGCCCTCATCAGCCGTAACTGAAATGACTTCGGTATCCCGATACAACCGAGTAGCAAAACGCATTATCTCCGTAATCGTTAGAGGAGTTGACATCATCCCGCCACGCATATTTTCTCTCCAAGAAAATGAGGATT
>DJLG01000143.1:2453-8851 GCA_002434915.1 Proteobacteria bacterium UBA6522 | reverse complement strand
AATTAACTTTCAAATAAGAATCAATATCAATTAGCATCAAGATGTTAATATAAAATCACATTACCAAACCCAATCTTAATGATTGCTCAGCTACCCACTTAGCTTTCATTTCATGTGCTAGTGTATTTGTAGTTTGTATCTTTATTGTTGAAATAATTTAAGTTCCTCGAGGCATAAAAATGGTCAAAGTTTTAGTTTCTGGTTATGGCGTTATTGGTCAAAGGCTCGCAGATGGAGTAGCGATGCAGAAAGATATGGAACTCATTGGTGTCGTGGATGCGGTCCCTACGCTCACTGTACAAACTCTTCGGGAAAAGGGTATGCCTTACAAACTTTTTGCGGCTAATGATGATGCCGCAAAAAAATTTGATTCAGTGAGCATACCAGTTTCCGGCACTATGACAGACATACTCCCAGAAGCAGATATAGTCCTAGATGCATCTCCTGGTGGTATTGGCGCTAAAAACAAAAAGTTATACCTGAAGCATGGCAATAAAGCAGTTTTTCAAGGTGGGGAAACTGATGAAATTGCTAATGTTTTTTTTCATGGTTATGCAAATTATGAGGAGGGCTTGAATCAGGACTTTCTGAAGCTTACCTCCTGCAATACAACAGGGTTGATACGAACTATAGACTGCCTAGATAGAGAAGTTGGTGTAGAACGTGTTGCAATAACCATAGTTAGACGTGTAGCTGACCCTGGAGACTATCATCGAGGTATAGTCAACGCGCTGCAGGTAGATAAGGCACCAAATCATCAAGCCGTTGATCTTATGAATATCATGCCGCACGTTGAAGCCACAGGACTGTTAGTTCATGCACCTATAACACATGGGCATTTTATTTCAGTACTTGCAACTCCAAAAGCTGATCTTTCAATAGAACAGGCTAAAAAGATTTTTTCCTCGCATGAACGTATTAGACTCATATCTATACAACAAGGATTTCTAGGTAACGCATCAATTTTTAAATATGCCCGGGATTTAGGAAAGCCTCGTGGAGATATTTATGAGGTACCTGTTTGGGAAGACACTATAGTCAAGTCCGGTAGAGATATAATGTTTGGCATTCATATCCCCCAAGAGTCCGTCACAATCCCAGAATCTATTGATGCTATACGTGCGGCGATGGGAATGGAAACTGATAGGCTAAAGGCTGTTAAAAAAACTAACCAATACCTGGGACTCCCATACTGGAAGTAGCACAAACATCTAAAGATGATAATTTAGTTGCCCAAAACACATCAATAACCATCTGACTAATTACATGCGCATATCTAATCTAATAAGCATAGATCAGTTTGATTATTTCAATAAGACCGTACTACTGAGAGTTGATATTAACTCACCAATAGACGTTAAAACGAAGAAAATAATAAATGAAAATAGAATTCAAAAAAGTATACCTACAATAAAAGCGTTAATCGATAATGGCGCTAAGCTAGCTATTATTGCTCATCAAGGCGATACCTTAGATTATCAAAACCTAATACCCCTGTATGAGCATGCAGAAAAGCTTTCCCTGTATCTTGGTATCACAGTGCATTATGTTGATGATGTAGCTGGACCAGAGGCACAAAACCAAATAAAAAAATTACAATCTGGAGAAGCTGTTTTACTAGGAAACCTTAGATACCTTAGCGAAGAGGTTTCAACATTTGAGAATACAGTCAAACTAAACGCACAAGAGATGCTTCAAACGCACTTGATTCGTGGTCTCGCACCTTTGATTGATATCTATGTAAATGATGCTTTTGCAACAGCACACCGTAATTCTCCATCTATGGTTGCATTTCAAGAACTGAAGCCTTCTGCCGCAGGCATACTTTTATATGAAGAAATCACTAACCTAAACAAGGTTATGCAGAACCCTGAAAGACCATCAGTCTTTGTTGTCGGTGGGGCTAAAATCTCAGACGCGTTCGGCATGATGAAAGAGGTGCTTTCCTCCGGGTCAGCAGACCATATTCTTACCTGTGGTATCACTGGAGAGATCATGTTAATAGCTTCAGGATTCAATCTTGGCAGCATTAAAGAGCAATTTCTAAAAAACAGGCAACTTGATATCTTTATTGAATACGCAAAAAAATACTTACAAGATTATGGAGAAAAAATTAGCGTTCCAGTTGACTTAGCTTACTGTAAAGATGGAAAACGTCAGGAAATTCTCACTAAAAAACTCCCTGCTGAACATATGTTTAAAGACATAGGCTCACACACAATCGAACACTATAGAGCAGTGATTAAGAAAGCTCGTACTTTATTTGTGAATGGACCGCCTGGCGTTTATGAGGAGCCAGAATTTTCAACAGGTACAAGAAAATTACTAAAGACAATAGCTGCTGCAGATGGTTTTACAGTAATAGGCGGTGGAGACACAGTTACCGCTGCGACAAAATTTATAGACCTGAAAAATATTGATTATGTGTGTACCGGTGGAGGCGCCATGATTCAATACCTATCAGGGCAACAGTTACCACTTATTAATTCCTTAGAAAAGGCGTTCAAGAGAGATAGCATCTGCTAATAACCAAGAGCGTAAAAAACTATTTTTATATCTCTCATATTATTATTTGCCTTCTCAATAGGGCTCGGGTACTACATAAATACTCAACTATTATCATGGGAGAAAGGATGGAAAAAAATACCCCTTCCAATACTCAAGGGTAATATAAAAACCCTTACCGACCAGGCAAATTTACTTACCACACAAGCAAATACTCCTGAAAAATTTCAAGAAGTATTAGATATTCAGAAAAAAATTCTTGGTATTGATCCGCTTGATTTTGAAACACTATGGAAACTTAGTCGTAATACTCGTTTTCATGGTCAAATCTATGCTTCTAGCGTTCACGCACGACGTGCTAGTTACATTCAGTCAATACAACTTGCAGAAAGAGCACTCTATACCAATCAAAAGTTTAAGAACCTTATTGATAGTAATAATGCACCTTGGCATGCAACAAAAGTTTTAAGCAAACGGGAACTTCCTGCTCTTCATTACTATTTTTTGGGGATTTTTTCTATGTTTCTTACAGAACTAAATCAGCCAGGAAAAATAATAAACTTTCATTGGATCAATCGATCTAAAGCTTTTATAGAACGAATGATTGAACTTGATGATACCTGGGCTGGAGGACACCCTCACTATGACCGCGCCCTCACCCTTTGCCAGTTACCTGTCTGGCTTGGTGGCAATATGGAAAAGGCGGGAGAAGAATTTACAAAAGCTATAGAAATTGGACCGTTATGGGTAAACAACTACTACATGAGAGCACGCGTCTATAGAACAAAGCTTAAAGACCGAGAAGGGTTTGTTAGTGACCTCAATATAATTGCTAATATGGACCCAAGAGACTCAGACGCTCCGTTCCCTAATTCTTGCGAATATATACGTCAAGCTCAAATCATGCTAAAAAATGTCGATTCCTGGTTCACCTAACCGGTGAAATTTTTAGTAACCTAGCAGCATTTCCACCAACTATCGCTGCTTTATCACCTGATGTAAGTGCAGCTGTATCATTAACGAAACCCACTGGATCATCCATTCCCATATCGAACGGGTAATCAGTACCCAGAACAATATGATCACTCCCATATAATTGGGTTAGATACTCAAGCTGATGATCCGTAAATACAACCGTATCGAAATAAAGCTTTCTTAAATAACTAGTAGGTGAATTCTTTATTTCTCGACAACAATCCTCTCTTGCTCCATGAGCATGATCAATACGACCAGAGTATGCAGATAAGTAGCCGCCACCATGGGCAACACAAACCTTAAGATTTGGGTGACGATCTAGTACTCCATCAAAAATTAAATGGTGGACAGCAACCGTAGTATCTAGTGGGTTTCCAATGACATTTATAAAGTAGTGGTCTGTGAGCCTATTACCGTCTGAGAAACCATTAGGATGTAAAAAAACCAATACATCTAGCTCTTCTGCTTTAGCAAATATTTTCTTAAACCGATCATTGGATAACTCATCACCATTCACATTAGTAGAAAGTTCTATACCTCTAAAATCCAATTCATTAACAACACGTTCAAGCTCGGCAACTGCCATTTCGGGGTCCTGCATTGGCAAATTACCAAGACCAACAAATCGATCAGGATGGGCAGCAACAACTTCAGCTATTTCATCATTTATAAGCCTTGAAGACTCTCTCCCCAAATCTGCGTCAAGAGCGTAATAATACTGAAGCGGAACTGGGGAAATTGCTTGGATATCAATCCCCATCTGATCCATGTCTAAAAGACGTCTGTCCACATCGGTAAGCTGTTCTTTTATTTCTCCGGCTTGTTTGGCATTAACCTCACGAGTTGCTTCATTAGAAAAACGATGCAACCCATCTGTTTCCATATCAAAAGCCTCGGCAACAGCTGTTGCTGCCTTAGGAACAAACATATGGCAATGTAAATCAACAGTAAACGCCCGTTTACCAGAGCTTGCTATAATTTTACTAGGTCCTGCTGTGGTCGCATCCGATGTGGGACTACATCTATAGAACATTTCATTCCTCCATGTATGAGAAGCCCTCATCTATTTAGAGCATCCTTACTAAATTTAATCTTGAAATTATTTGCTTATTTTAGATAGATCACTAATTCTTCATATAACCATCAAAAAAACTAATCGTATCTGATAAAACAAGTTGCTGAATAGCATCAGGTTCATAGACTCCTTCCGAATCACGCTGAACAAATATAAACCCATGGTGGTTATGATCATATGATTTCCACTGCGTAGTTTTTCCTGCCTCGCTCATAAGGTCATAGGCCAGACGGAATGTAGCTTGGTTATGATCTCGGTCTCTGCCCACGACAAAAATAGGCATTTCGATTTCATTAATACGACTCATGGCTTGTTCCATATCGATCCGGTTTCTAAGATATTCCACTGCTGCTGCCTGCATTCCTTGAGAATTCTCCTCCATTGTCTCTGGTTGTGGGACTGTGGGTGACAAAGAAGAATCTTGAGGAAGAGTAGCAAGATAATCCATCGCCGCTGGTTCACTCGCTACACCCGCACGCAACCCTTGATACTCTGAAGCAATCTTTAAAAGCATTTCCCCGCCATGACTAACACCAAGCCAACCAAGTCTATCCGGATCTACAGCTGGCAAGCCCTTTACATATTCTAAAATTTCAATGGCATCCTCATACTCTAGTGGCCCTCTACTCCAACGATCTCTCCCCTGAAATTCGCGAACTGTAAGCTCTGACCCATAAGGCGTATCAACTTCTGCTCTATAGCGCATCCATACCACAGCATACCCTGCTTCAAGAAAGGCTTCGAGAGTGCCACTACCATACTGGGTCCACTCTCGTATCCAACGCAATCCATAACCACCGTTCATATGTGCAAAAACAATCGTCGGGAAAGGACCATCGCCTAACGGTTTTCTATAACCTATTGGCGAGTAAACACCATCAAGCATTTCAACAAAGTGTAATTCAACAGGTATATTCGAACCCATAACAGGTTCAACAATCACTAGTTCTTCGCTTTCTATAGATTCCGGCACAAACAGCCATGAAGGATCAACGCTTCTATTTTCTTGAGCTGAAGCTAGGGCAGATAAAAGACCCAAGATAATTACTATGAAACTAATACGCATTAAACCAAACTCCTTGTTTAAGCTGTTTTAATAGCAGAGAAAAGAAGATACTAATTCTTATATGATAACAACGTGCACCCTCAATAAAAAAATAGCACGATTAGATACCATAAAAAAAACCTGGGACGAGTAAAGCAGATTCGTTTTACTACATGTTACAATATTTCAGAAAACTAGAATAAGAAACTATCTCTAAAAAAACTCTATGGTATTGTTTTCTATAAACTTAACAAGATTCTTCTTCCTCTGCCTTTCTTTGGTTTTTAGTTCTCTCTTAGCCCAGGAAACGCTTGAGTTTCAGGTGGACCCAACCTGGCCCAAACCGCTTCCCGAAGGTTGGGTAAATGCTGCCCTTGGACACCCCTGCATAGACTCCCACGGAAATATCATGGTAGTAGACCGGCAGAACATTACCTTAGAGGAAACAGAAACATCTACTCCAGCCGCTCCTATGATGTTATTTGACTCTGAAGGTAATCTAGTGAGCTATTGGGGAGAGACAGATGTAGTTCCAAAAAATATTCATGGGTGTAGCTTTGACTCCAATGATAATGTATGGGTTGTTGGCAATAATGACGGTATTGCTCAAAAATATAGCCATACAGGCGAGCTACTTGTTCAGATAGGATCACGAGGCGTTGTAGACACATATGATGGAGCTGCAATTAGGGCGGCAGATAATACAATCGATAGAGAACCTCTTAATTCCAGTCAACAAGGATTTTTCTTTCCAGCTGATGTCGCAGTTGACCAAGATAATGGTGATATTTATGTGGC
>DJLG01000143.1:0-2054 GCA_002434915.1 Proteobacteria bacterium UBA6522 | reverse complement strand
CAGGCAACCTTAGAAGAAACGATCGCTGGTACAGGCGGCACATTCACCTATTCTCTCCACTGCGTCACTATAAGCAATCTTGGGCTCGTATACGTTTGTGACCGTGAAGGACTACGGATTCAAGTTTTTAACAAGATGGGACGTTTTATTCGTAATATTTGGGTTAAAACTGGAAACGCTAGTCTTCCCGATTCGCGCGGAACCGTTTGGGGAATTGGATTCTCCCCCGATGAAGAACAAAGTCATATTTACGTGCTTGACGGTCGACATGAAAAGGTTCATATCCTTGATCATGTCACCGGAGAAATTTTGTCGTCCTTTGGAAGACCTGGTCATCAAATTGGTAACTTTACAGTCGCCCACGGACTGACAGTTGACCCCAAAGGTAATATCTATGTAGCCGAATCAGGTACTGGCAGAAGAATACAAAAGTTTATGCCTGTAATTGACTAGATAATGTAAAAAACTCAATCTAAAGAACGCTCAACAATCCTTACGGTAGTAGTTCCATCTTCGGGCAAATCAGGAATACGAGTTTTATTACCATTAACATCATTCCGATAACGAACTCGAACACCATCCTCATCAAGAAACCGTAAAGACTGTTGAAACAACCCCGGTGGTGGAGAACCAGCGGGAGCAGTAGCCTCAAGAATATATAATCTAAGCGAATGCTGATAAATGCCTATAAATGTTCTTGATGCATCTTGATTAGTTATCTGTAATTGGTGTCCTTCAACCCCTTCTAACCATGACCATGAGTCATAGGTTATCTCTCCACCGCGTTGCCTAATATTCAAAGCAGAATGAGCTACTGACGCACGAATATCCCACCACCAGCTATTAATGCCTGATGCCTCTGTTCTATCAGGGTGAGAGCTATGCATCTCTTGAGCATCCGTGAAATCCACAACAGTAACAAGATAGGTATCTCCACGAACCCCTTGTGCACTGTATAACTGTGCCGGGTAAATTAGTCCCTGTTGAGATTCGTAAGTTATTTCCGTTATAACAGGTTCCGACGGAAAGTTAATACTGTAAGCTGCAGATCGATCCAGATACTCTATCCAGCCTTGGCTGTAAGAAAGACACGGCAAAAAAAGAATAACCGTCAAAAAACGCTTAGTCATTTAGTCAAACTCTTTCTCAGGCATACCATCTAGCGTTAAAAAACCCAATAAACAACCATTTGATCGATCCTTGAGTTGGTGACATCTAACTAAAAGATGATCACCCACATGAATATCATCAGAACTCCACCCATCACGCTCTAATGAACGCGGAGCTGCTCCTTCCAAAGCCCAGATAGTTGACTCTCCACTTTCTTCTGGAACTTCCAGAAAAATCCAAGTATGAGGATTCATCCAATGAAATTCAGCAACAGTACCCTCCAAATGAGTATATTCCCTTGTCTCATAGTTACTATGAGAATGATGAGCTAAAACAGGTATTGCACATAACCCAACTACAGAAACCATTAGCCTTATAAACCTTGATTGCTCCATTACTATTCTCCAATAAATATCAGCATTCAAAAATCATAGAAAGAGAATAAGCAATTCCAAAAAATTACAAAGCTTTTTCTCATAAAAATACTAGCCATCAAATGTCATACCATCAGCTTATAATTAAGATGAAAAATTTCAGCTAACCTTGAGGTGTGCCAACCAGAGGCCAAAAATCCGGCCTACCGCTAAGATCCCCAAGTTCCTCAAGTCTTCTTATAAGCAATTTCGACCATGCCAAGGTAGCGCGAGGAGTGAAGGTCCAAGCTAAATTAGCGTCTATTGGACCATCTGCACGTCGGCGATCAGCAGTACGAGCAAGAATTTCACCGGTCATAGAGTCTCGTAACTCTAGCACCACACCCGCTTCCCACAACCATCTTATAGTAGTTGTATAGGCTTGAGGTATATCTGGTGGTACTCCAGTAATCACATCTGTTAGGTAGGCTTGAATCAGCAATACATCACGTCCTGCTTCTTCTGAAATCTGATATGAGCTTACTGAAGAAACCCCCTCATAAAAATAATCTGAAAAACTGTCTTCGAAGA
>DJLG01000110.1:1867-47336 GCA_002434915.1 Proteobacteria bacterium UBA6522 | reverse complement strand
GCCTGCTATATTCCTGCAAGAAATTATCATACGATTTAGTAGGAAAAACTTGTGTCACCATATTTATTTATTTTTCTAGTATTAGTTACTGGGACAGTATCAGGGCAGAACTTGCCTCGTGATGCAGATGGAAAACCTGATTTGCAAGGAATATGGCGTCCAGTTAACCGCGCGTCTTTTGACCTTGAAGATCATGTTGCTAGACATGATATGCCAGCTGGCATAAGTGTCGTTGATGGTGGAACAATCCCCTATCAACCATGGGCAGCTGAGCAGAAGATTCAAAATTTTGAAAATCGTGCTTCCATGGATCCACTTAATAATTGTTACTTGCCAGGTGTGCCAAGAATTATGGCAATGGAATCTCCATTCCAAATATTCCAAACCACTAACCACATTGCAATTACTTTTGAGTGGCAACAAGTCTATAGATTAATTTATACAAATGGGTCTCCCCCTCTCTATGCTGGAATTGAGTCTTGGATGGGAAACTCACGTGGTCATTGGGAAGGAGATGTTCTAGTTGTTGAAGTTATAGATCAAAACGATAAGACATGGCTCGATGCAGCAGGAAACTTTCATAGTAATGAAATCCATGTTGTTGAACGTTATCGACTGATCGACAAAGACACTATCGAGTATGAAGCGACTATTGAAGATCAGAATGTATTTACACGCCCTTGGACTATTCAATTAGAGCTACAACGTCAAAAACACATGAATGGCATCCTTGAATACCAGTGCCAAGCAGAAAAAGAAGAGGAAAATGGTGCTTTTGAGAGAGATGAAAATACCTGGTATCCAGCTTTAATTCCTCCAAATAATGAACCATTTGACCCTAATGCTGGTCAAAATATCCCGCTCCCAACAGTAACTGAAGAGATTTCTCGGCTCTCAGATGGCACACCTAATATCGGGGGTTACTATATGGCTGATGCGGGTGGTGCAAATTACGGATTAGAAGAACATGAGAGAGAGATCCTCCTCCCACCGAGCAGAGGACAAGTCATTGATCCTATAGATGGGATTCTGCCCTATCAGACATGGGCTAGATCCGAAAGAATAGACCGTCAGTTACCACATAGAGGATATGATGATCCTACCGCACACTGTTTTGTAGCAGGTGTTCCGCGCTCACACTATGTTCCAGCACCATTTTTTATACTACAACCCCCTGGCTATATAGTTGTTCTACATGAACGCATGTCATGGCGAAGAATTGCTTTAAATGGCGAACATTCTCTACCGGATACAATACGCCTATGGCAAGGTGACTCTATCGGTTATTGGGAAGAAGATACGCTCATTGTTGAATCAAAAAACTTTAATGGAAAATCATGGCTTAATGAAGTAGGTGATGTAGTTAGTCATATGCAGACTGTCGTGGAAACATTTACGCCAGTAGATGAAAACCAAATTATCTATCGAGCTACCGTATCTGACCCAATTCCATATACACGCCCATGGACTATAGAAATGCCGTTTAACCAAGAAGATGAAGAGCTACTGGAAGTGGCTTGCCTAGAAGACAATGCAGACCTTCAACATTTAAAGGATGTGCAGGATGAGTATCGTCAAAATCAAAATATTGAGTAAAAGAAAATGATTAGTTTTTTTAAGACAACAACCTTGCTTCTTACCTTTTCTCTGACTAGTTTTACTAATAACGCGTTTTCTCATCATGCGTTTGCCGCTGAGTTTGATAGAGATAAGCCTATTAGTTTTACGGGAACTGTGACTGAAATGAAATGGGCAAATCCTCATGCATGGATCTATGTTGATGTTGAAAATTCCAATGGGGAAATTATTAACTGGGCATTGGAAACCCGAGCAGCTAATAATTTGATTCGCCTCGGTTGGCGTCCTGGAGACCTACCAGTAGGAACGATTCTACAAATTCAAGGTTGGCAAGCTCGTAATAATACTCCTACCGCAAGTCTTTCTGCAGCAACGCTTCCCGATGGCAGACCACTATTTTCTAATTCACCAAATTAAACTACTTGTATCATAGAGCTAATAGGTCAAAGGTTATCTGTTAGCGTTCTGTGGACGGTATAGACTTTCTGATAAACTGATAAAGTCGTAATAGCTTCAAAAAACAATAATTACTATGGCAACAAATCTTAAAATTACACCAATAAATGGACCGCTTGGCGCTGAGATATGTGGCATAAACCTTGCCAATATAAGCGATTCTGAGTTTGAAGCTATTCATCTCGCATGGCTTGATAACTGCGTTATTCTTCTGAGAGGCCAAGAGCTCACAGACCAAGATTTAATAAACTTTAGCAAACGGCTAGGAACGTTAGACTTTGCTCCTGTACAGGAAACAGGAAGACGCTTTGTTAAAGGCTATCCAGAGATCTATGTTATCTCAAATGTTATTGAAAATGGTCAGCCAATCGGAAGTCTTGGTGCTGGGGAGGCTGTTTGGCATACCGATATGTCCTATCTAGAAGAACCTCCCAAAGCTAGTATGGTATATGCACTTGAAATACCTCCTGTAGGGGGTAAAACATATTTCTGTAATATGTATAAGGCCCTTGAGTTGCTTCCAAACTCTCTTCAAACACGAATTAATGGATTAAGACTAAAACATGATGGAACTTACAATAGCGGCGGTTACCTTCGTGAAGGTGTAGAAGCAATAGATGACCCTGTAACCTCAGAAGGAGTTTATCACCCACTGATTTGTAGTCATCCGGAAACGAATCGGCCAGTCCTTTATCTTGGTCGCAGACGTAATGCTTATATCGAAGGATTGACGCTAGATGAATCCGATAAGTTACTAGATGAAATCTGGTCTTATGCAACTCATGAAGAAATAGCCTGGGGGCATAAGTGGATGGTTGGGGATGTGGTCCTTTGGGATAACCGCTGCACCATGCACAAACGTGATTCTTTTAATCCAGAAACTAGGCGGGTTTTACATCGCACACAAATAAAAGGTCAGACTCGACCTTCTGCATGAATAAACCGTTTGCTACCATGAATACTGGGAAGAATTCCCAATCGCCCCTACCGACAAAGACGCCTCGAAACGTTCTCATTCTTCTTTGTCTCCTATACTTACTCCTTTATATTGATCGAGTTAATATCGGAATATTAGCTCCCCTAATTCGAGCCGATCTTGGGCTTAGCAATACACAAATGGGTATGGTTTTTTCAGCCTTTTCAATTCCCTATGCTTTTTTTCAACTCTTTGGTGGATGGCTTGCAGATCGTTTTGGTGCACGTTTGGTGCTTGCAACCTGTTGTGTAATCGCAGCAATTTCAACAGTACTTACAGGACTAACAGGTGGTTTCATATCGCTGATTGCCGCTCGGATTGCCTTAGGTTTTGGTGAAGGTCCAGCTTTTCCAACTGCAACTCGAGCAATGTCCACCTGGACACCTGCGGAAAAATGGGGATTTGCACAAGGCATCACACATTCATGTGCACGAATTGGAAATGCGATAACTCCCCCGCTTGTAGCAGGTATTCTCATATTCGCTTCATGGCGAACCTCTTTTATATTACTTGGATCTATTACTTTTCTATGGTCACTTGCATGGCTTTTCTATTTTCGTGATGACCCAAAGACCCATAAATCTATTAGTGCTGGAGATCTAGCGAGGCTTCCAAAACCTGCAGTAAAGGAAAAAACTAAACGTAAAGTTCCTTATCTACGATTAGCACGCCATATTTTACCAGTAACGATGGTGGACTTTTGCTATGGCTGGACCCTATGGTTATTTTTGAGCTGGATTCCAACTTTCTTTTTTGAAAACTATGGACTCAATCTGAGAGATACAGCTTTATTTTCAGCTGGAGTACTATTTGCTGGCGTTATTGGGGATACTTTAGGAGGAATATTAAGCGACTCAATATTGCGGCGCACAGGCAGTCTTTTAATTGCCAGACGCTCAGTTCTTGTTCTAGGTTTTTCAGGTGCAGCTCTTTTTTTAATTCCTGTTATATTGATCCCTGACCTAACAGTCTCAGCAATATGTCTTTCGTTAGCTTTCTTTTTTGCCGAACTTATTGTGGCTCCGATATGGGCTGTTCCAATGGATATAGCACCCCGTTATGCAGGCTCAGCTAGTGGAATGATGAACTTTGGGTTCGGTCTTGCAGGGCTTGTGTCGCCCGCTAGCTTTGGTTATTTTGTTGATCTTACTGGCAGCTGGGTAATGCCATTTATTGGTTCAATACTTTTACTGCTAATAGGTGCAATTTTAGCGGCTCGACTTAGACCTGATAGACAATTCACGGGCTAACAAGATGAAATATATAGCACTTTATATATATTGTATTCTTACTAAAAAACAAGTAATTATAAAAAGCTACGGTTGGAATAATAGATCTTTAGCTTGAACTAAAACTTCCCTAGCCTTTGCTTCTAATTCACCATCACTAGCACTACTTATTGGATGATCTACTATTGCAAAAGCATAATCAGAAATCCCACAATACTTAGCCATTATCTTTGCTGAATCCACAAATTCCGAAGTCATAATAGCTACTGTTGGAATACCAACCTTTTCTAAAGTAATAGCGTCATGCAAACTGCATGATGAACAACTTCCTCAGTCGCCGATACCAGTCACAATCATATGGCATCTACTTAGTTCCCGAATCAGGTCAGGATCAGCTGGAGCACTATAATTAATCTTTGTATAGCGAAGAATGGTTTTAGCATTCCAGTTCTTTCCTAGCATTTTTTCTAGATAATTAAAGAATGGGGATACGGCTGCTTTGCCATTCGAAAGAAGACCAATGATTTTTTTATCTGGGGACTTAAGACGAGGGGCCGAGGAGATGGGCTTCAGGTCAACTTCAGCAGTAGGGTCTAAGATAAACATTTTCAAAAATTCACCGTTAATTAACAATCAAAACAAACGCCAATACCCATAGTTACGGCCCGGGACTTATGACCAAACCAAGGTGGTATAACAGCACCAAATCCTCCGGCAGGACCACCAGCTGCAATAACAAGCAAATCTTCTGGATTAGTCAGAGCAGAAAATTCTTTATCTTTATTGTCCGTAATAAGAGATTTTTTTCCTACCTTAATCCAATCATGTTTTTTTACGCGGGCATGTTCAAAAATAAACCTCTGTACATCCGACTTACTCCAGTTTGCCTCCTCAAGCCTACTACGCAACTGTTTTGGCAAAACAATCACATAATTTCCACCCCATACTGAATAGTGCAACATATTTGCTTTAATCTCAGCAGCAAATGTTTCTAAAATCTCCTCTGGTACTGTCGTCCATTCATTCATTATTTGCCTAGGAGATCCAGCTGCAAAAACTGTAACAGTTGATATATCTGTTGGAGCACCACGCTGCTGTGCAAGAGGAATCCAATCAGTTCCATTCTCATCTTCCGCCAAACAATAACTAAATTTCCCTGGATGACCCAATGTTGATCGGTCAAGGCCACCAGGCTTTACATCTAAAATATTATTAAGAATTAAACGAATTGAACGCCCAATAACAGCAGAGGCTCGGTCACTATTTGCTAAAGCATTAAATGTTGCCCCCATCCCTAACTCCTGAACTATGGGGCCATTTACGACCATGAAGATAGCGCATCCACCAGTGCTACAGGTAGCCCCATGAAGAAGAAACTCGGGATGACACATCGCTTCAACTGCTGCTGCTACGACTGGGAAATGGAGTGGTTGGCATCCAGCAAGTACCGCATTGATTGCGGTCTTCTCAGCGGTAATTACACGTCCACGTACCGGCTCTACGCCTAATACATGAGTCGGAACCATACCCGATTGATGCAAACATGCTATGACTTTTTCACTAGTTGGTGGAACTATAGGTAATCCATCGGTTAGTCCTCTAGCATGAAAGTAATCCTGAGCCTCCTCTTCAGAGTTAATTTCATACTGCTTAGATGCAAGGGTAAAATCCAAGGTCACTGTGCTTTTCAAAATAATATTGTCAGATATAAAAAACTTTGAGGCCTATTTATAATAAATTTAAACAGTTAGCTATTAATAATAATAGGCTAGTTAGACCTCGACAATGACTGATTATAAAGAAGTAACGCGTTAAGATTAGATAAATATTTGTGAAAAAGGATGGCGGTTTATGAGGTTTCCCGTATATATAACATCCACTTTATTCTTGAGTGTTTTTTTTCTGCTTGAACTTATATTTAATATAGCTTCCTCTCAGGACACTATGGATGATTTAGTCGAACGGGGCCGCATGCTATATCACGCTGAACCTGTAGGCTGCTGGGTCTGCCATGGTGAAACAGCCCAGGGAAGAGTTGGCCCTACTTTACAATTTGGTCCAACGCCAACAGACATTTTCGAACAGCTTGAAAGCAATCCAACAATGTCAGTCATCATGACCGAATTAAACCTTAATGATGATGATTTGATTGCTCTATCTATCTACTTGCGCTCTATGGCTGAATTACCACTTGAAGATACAATGCCTGCACAATGGCGCGAAGCACTAGTACAAGCAAAAACCACTCAAGCTCAAGAGCTAGTTTTTAGTAAAACAGAGCGTGATGTAGCTGTTGAAGCTATCGAATCTTTTGGCTCAGTTATAACCAGTTGGGAGCAACGAGCAAATGAAGGAAATTTAGAAAGCCACTATGATTCTCGTATTGTGGCAACCTTTAATCCTGGAACCCAAAAATTCAAACCCCAAAAAAATCATACATATTTTTATGAAAATATTGGAACAAATAGTAAGCCCGCAGTTTTACATGAAGGTTATGTAGCACCGGAATCAAACCAAGTCGTGGTTGGTGATGCAATCACAAAAGAAATCATTGCTAGCTACCAGCTACCAGTCAATCTTAGAAATGCAGTTCATGGCACTACAATGTCACCGGATGGCAAGTTCGTTTACATAGTGGGGCCAAGAGAGCCAGGATCTGATGGAAACCCTGATCCTGGTGGATCACAAACCATGCTGAAAGTAGATGCCTTAACTCTGCAACCGGTAAAACAGATAACTATTGGAGGACGTTTACATCATGGACAGATTTTCCAGGAAAAATACCTATTATTAGATGTCTTTGCTCGAGATCCTGATGGGCTAGGTCTAATGCTTTACGATCCAGAAACAGACCATGTAATAAGTGGAATAAAGGATATAGATCTAGGCGGAATGGTCTACACGGTATGGACAGATCACAACCATATCTACGCATTAATGGAACCAGCAGGCTATGGCCCAGGTCGTGCCACAGGCGGACGAGGTGCAGGTAATTTACGTCGAGGTGCACTGGTGGCTATGAGACCGTTCTGGGTAGCAAAAATTGATCCTGATAATTGGGAAGTTATAAAAGAATACCCACTGCCAGGTTATCGAGGAACGTGGGCTGTTATTGACTCTGGTAATAAATTTATTTACATCGCAATGTCAGGATCTTCTGGACTCACAAAGTTAAATATTGAAACAGGAGAAATCGTTTGGACAAGAGGAACCGGAGGCGGCCCATTCGGAATAACCCTTTCAGCTGATGAGTCGGAGATCTGGGTTGCCTCTAAAGGTGAAAACATGGGTGAATTTGGAAGAACAATTTCAGTTCTTGACACGGAGACTGGTGAGTTTCTAGCAACACTATTTGCAGCTTATGAAATGGATCACGTATTGCTCTCTCCAAATGGCAAAGAAATGTGGGCAACAAGTAATGGTGAAGGTCGAATACTTGTTTATGATTCAGAAACCAGGGAACTCACTAAGGTTATAGATATGCCCCAAAATGGAGATGCTCATGGTCTAGTCTGGGTTCATTACAACGAAGAAGGTGTGTCACAAGTAGTCCGAGATCAAGGTGGTTTTCATGGCAATATTAATCCAGCACAGAACATGCCACTTGAGTATTAAATATATAATTAATTCAATTTTTCACATAACTTAAGCCTTAAATAGATGAGGTTGTAAGGTTATCCAACAAATTCATCTCCGGGATTCCATTCACAACCTGTTAAACCACCTGCTCGCAAAGCTCTTAACGTTCTAATGACTTCATTAACATTTCTTCCTGTGTCTAATTCATTAACAGAAACATGCATAACATCATGATTTTCATTAAGAATAAATGTTGCCCTTAAACATACGCCCTCATCTTCATCAACTACGCCTAATTGTGATGCAAGGCTAATTCCTGAATCTGCCAGCAAACTATGTCGTATTGATGAAATTAGGGCATTACTTTCTTTCCAAGCTAATTTGCAATATTCATTGTCCCCACTAATACCAAAAACATTCACACCCTCATCAACTAGCCTATCCATCTGTTCTATTTCAGTAGGACAAATAAAAGTAAAATCTTTGGGATAAAAATAAATCACAGACCAGCCATCTAAGTGGGAGCGTGATACATCAATAAAATTATTATTTTTATCTATTCCAGTTAATAAAAAGTCTGGAAATTCTTCCTTGATTCCAATCATTTTTTTCTCCAAAAATGCTATAAATATTTTTTAATGTAGATTGCACAATTTAAATCTACTTGTTAAACCTGTAATACAGTGACATATAAAACGAACTCTATAAGGAGAGCACAACTAACTCCTAGGTAAACGAGACTTCGCCATGCATTGGGTAACATCACAATAGTGGCAATTGAAATAAACAAGAACAATGGAAAGTGCAATTGGAGCGTGGACAAGCTCTCTGGTACCTTTGGCGTTGTCATAAAAACTGTAGCCATAAACAATGAAGCCAGCAAAAAAGAACCTAATAAATATCGAATTATTTCTGCCGCCAGAGGCTTCATTTCAAATCTCAATTAAGGAACTTTGCTGGTGGTATCTCAGACTCATCAGATGTGAGTGTAGTCAGATCGACGTAAACAAATTCAAATGCTTGAGCACGAGTCTTATCTATAATTTTTTCAAGTGCGGATAATGCTAATCTAGCGCTGGAAGGAGATAGATGTTCGCAAAGACATAGTGCAGATTCAGTACGCCTACCATTTTGCATATGTGCTAGCGCATTAAGCAAATAGGCTTCATGTGATGCAATGTGATGACATCCGATATCATGTAAAACGACAGTACCAGGTGCATCATCTTTCATCATCAGTTGAGAAACTACTAGCAGCGATTCATATAAATCTGCCCAACCTGCCATATGAAATACTGGCAAAACGTCGGGAGAAAATGGCCGTTCTTCGTGAGCCTCAATCAAACGCCTTCGCACTGCCCAAATGACCATCTGAGCAACAAATGGAAGCGCATAGAAATTTGCTTCACAAACCCTGCTATCACTAGCTGGACGGATATTATTATTGTTTAGGACAGAGCCGATCACCATGAACTCCCTCTATAAAAGAATGGTTAAATCGGCTGGCTGATCGGCAATAGAGCCGTTCTGCTGGCTATTAAGGTGTAATTATCACTACCTTTAATTTAAAACTTAACAACAGCAATTGAGCTAAGATTCTTAAATGCGAATGATACTCATTTACATTTAGATGTCAACAAGATAGTCTCGTAAATATGAGTAATACTATCAAGTCAAAAACCACCCCCACTGAAAGCATAAATGATGTGAGGGTGTATCAAAGCAAAGATTTGCTACAAACTAAAAAACGCGTTGAAATCCTTCATCGAGGCGAACGCTACATACTGAGGGAAACTAAAGCGGGAAGGTTAATACTGAACAAATAGTTCACTACTTAGATCTTGCGCTATACCCTACTAGGGTTCTGTTAGATTTGACTTATAAGTCTCCTGAAGGAGGAGAACACAAATCACAGTGATAGCACATGCAACTGCTATATAAACGGATATAGCAAATGTTCCACCAAACGCAGCGAATAAAGCTGTAGCAATAAGCGGTGCAAAACCACCACCTATTACTGCACCTAGCTGATACCCAAGAGAAGCTCCTGAATATCGCACCTTTGTAGTAAATAGCTCTGCTAAAAATGCAGCCTGCGGACCATACATCATAGAAAGAAAAAACATACCTATCGTGATTCCTACTGTAATCCACAAGAATGATCCTGTATCAATCATAGGAAAAAGAATAAATCCCCAAATACTGAGCAACACAGCACCTGTTATATAAATACCTCGCCGCCCTCTCAAATCGGAAAAGTGTGCTGATAACAAAAGGGCAGGTGGCATGAGAGCATTTGAAATGAGCACTGCAGCTAACATAGTACTTCGAGGTAACCCAAGGCCTGCTGGGTTTGACCCATATGCAATTACGAACGCAATTAAAATATAGAAAGTAACCTGAACCGCTAAAAATGCACCTGCTGCTAGTAAAATTGTCTTGGGGTAAAGTCTGATAGCCTCGAGTACGGGTGATGATTGACGTTGGGAGGTCATAGCCGCCTCAGCCACCTCCTTACTTTCACCTTGGCTTTCTGCACGCTCTTGAACAGCCAATACATCCTGGCGCTCTTTTATTACCTGTAATTTACGAAATGCTGGGCTATCCTCAATACGAAGTTGAATGTATAGAGCCAAGAAAATCAGGAATATGCTCAGCAAAAAGGGCACCCTCCATCCCCACGTCATAAATGATTCTGGAGACACACTAGCGTTGATTAGCAAAAAGGCAAGGTTCGCAATCACCACTCCCACAGGAACGCCTATTTGTGCAAAGCTACCGTAAAAACCCCTTCTATGCTTAGGTGCAGTTTCCGTGATTAATAAAACAGCACCGCCCCACTGGCCACCGATTGCCAATCCTTGTACAAAACGCAGAATAATAAGCGCTACAGGGGCCGCAGCTCCCGCTACAGCATATGTAGGCAAAAAACCGATTAAAGTAGTACCAAGCCCCATCATTACCAAGGCAATTACTAGAGCTCGTTTTCGTCCAAGACGATCCCC
The DNA here is from genome assembly GCA_002434915.1 of Proteobacteria bacterium UBA6522. GTDB lineage: Bacteria > Pseudomonadota > Gammaproteobacteria > Steroidobacterales > Rariloculaceae > UBA6522. Next base: position 36,513 of record DJLG01000110.1, on the reverse strand, counting down.
ATAGTGTCCAAAAATTATGCCCCCTACTGGTCGAGCTATAAAACCAACTGCAAAAGTGCTGAATGAGGCAAATAAGGCAACCAGGGGAGGAAGGTCTTCTGGAAAAAACACTGTAGGAAACACTAATGCAGCAGCCGTTCCATAAAGAAAAAAGTCATACCATTCTATTGTTGTACCAGCCATCGCACTCAGCGATACCTTAAGAATAGACTGTTCTGATTCTGAACTAGGTGTATCGGAACTTTTTATTATTGTTTCAGACATTTTCTGCGCCCTCCCCAGAAAGGCATACAAATATGCATGACTTAATTATAGACATATAACCCTAATAACGCGGTTATCTACGGAACTAACTATCAGCACATAACCACTTATTTTCTTGAGGGCATACCATGAATTAACCTAAGAAATTGTGTTTCTGTAGAAGCATGCCGATGTTCTGATAATACTCGATATTCTGGATCTTCATACCACTGGCTTGCTTTTTCTTCAGATGGAAAAGAGAAGAGAACAAAACGTCCTGAAAGACCGACTTCACCTTTCTCTAATTCGATACTATTGTCATCAAAGGTTATTAATTTCCCTTCATGACGCTTTAATAAAGGAAAAAAACCTTTTTCATACTCCCTATAACGCTCAGAATTTTTTATAACTAAATTAGCTAAAACATAAACGGGGGAATTTGACATATTTTTCTCCAAAATCAGAACACTAAACTAGATGAATCATTACGGTTTAACAATTAACATTTGTAGCATCTCGGCTATAAGCGCAAGTTTTTCTTCACCCTCTATTTCAACTTTTATATCTTTTTTAATAAGCCACCGATCTGATTGTTTTTGTTTAACATCTATTATTTTCTGTAGTGATCGGATACGTTTTCCCACGTGTACTGGCGTCAAGTAACGAACCTTATCTGAACCATAATTAATGCTCATCAAAAGATTCTCAGGAGTAATGGAATGCTGCGAATTTAATTCAGGTAACAATGATAACAGCAAGAATCCATGAACTATCGGGCCTCCAAAGTCCGTTTTGGCAGCTCTTTCTGGGTTGACATGGATAAACTGAAAATCATTAGTCGCTTCAGCAAATAGATTAACTCTATTTTGTGTGATTTTTACCCAAGCAGAGGGCTCCATCTCTATACCAATGAGGTTTGGAAGATCTTTTATCTTAACCTTACCTAACATCTTTGCCTTAGCTATCTGACCAACCACTAATAGCTTTGGTTTCAAGATACTCTTCAATACCCCAGACACCGCCTTCACGGCCATTTCCTGACGCCTTCATCCCACCAAATGGGCTACCCATACTGCGTGGTTTCCCATTCATTTCAACCATTCCAGATCGAAGTCGGCGAGCCACACGATTTCGCTTAGCACCATCTACACTTTGAATATAATTTGTAAGTCCATAAGGACTATCATTTGCAATACGAACAGCCTCCTCTTCGGTGTCAAAAGGAATAATCGATAAGACTGGACCAAAAATTTCTTCTTGAGCAATACTCATATCATTCGAAACATCACAAAATACTGTAGGTCTTACAAAATACCCATAGTCCATTCCTTCTGGCAATCCTAATCCTCCCGCAACCAGTCGTGCACCCTCATCAATACCTTTTTTTATACAATTTTGTATTTTTTCAAACTGAATTTGACTAACTACAGGCCCAGCATGCCTACCCTCTTCAGAAGCCGGCCCGACGGCATAGGAATCAGCAATATCAGTAGCCATAGCAATAGCATCATCATAAAGATTTCGTTCCACTAGCATACGCGTCGGGGCATTACACGACTGTCCAGTGTTATTAAAACAATGTAATACACCACGTTTTATAGCTTTTTCATCAGCATCAGCAAAAATAATATTTGCGCCTTTCCCGCCAAGTTCTAAATGAACACGCTTATATGTTGAGGCAGCATTTTTAGAAATATCTGACCCTGCTCGTGTAGAGCCGGTAAAAGAAATCATATCTACATTTGGATGTGAGCTAAGTTGGGTCCCTACACCTATACCATCACCATTGACTAGGTTAAATACACCAGCTGGGGTCCCAGAATCATGCATAATTTCAGCAAGTATCATGCCTGATAAAGGCGCTATTTCTGATGGTTTAAGAACCATCGTACAACCCGCTGCCAAAGCTGGTATCACTTTTAAAGTCATTTGATTCATTGGCCAATTCCATGGCGTAATCAAGCCACAAACACCAATTGCCTCAAAAATTATTCTATCTTCAGGTGCATGTTCTCCAAGGCTACTCTCAAACTCAAAACTTTCTAAAGCAGACAAAAACCCCTCAATGTTTCTCATACCTGCGCCAACCTGCTGAGTTCTTGCCATATCGATAGGAGCCCCCATTTCAAGGCTAATAGCTTGTGCTATATCTTCAGATCTTTGCTTATAAATATTAAGTATTTTCTTTAGTAATTCGACCCTATCCTGCTTAGCTGACTGAGACCATCCCTCAAAGGCCGCATTAGCTGCCGATACAGCATCATTAGTATCAGATAAACCACCCAAAGAAATAACACTAACAACATTCTCTGTTGAAGGATCAATTACCTCAAAATCATTAACCTTAGATGGAGAACACCATTCACCGTTAATATAGAACTGTCTATTATCTAACACGCAATTACCTATACCTTTCTACAGTTAATCTTAAACTGATGCTGAAACAGCAAAATTTATATTTGGCTTGCTCTCAGGCTTAACCAAAAGAAGTTGCACATCCCCAATTGCGCGCTCAACAAAACCACCCTCACAATAACAAAAATAGAACTCCCACATTCTAATAAATTCTTCTGAATAACCAAGAGATCGAATATCTGAAATTTTTTCAAACATTCGTTGCCTCCAATGCCTTATTGTCATTGCATAATCAAGACCGATTTCCTCAAGATGATGAAGAATCAAGTTAGGAACACGAGTTACTGAATTTTTTAAAACTTGAACTGAAGATAAACATCCACCAGGAAATATATATCTCTGGATAAAGTCAACAGACTGTTTAGCGCGCTCATATTCTGAATGAGCAATAGTAATGGTCTGAAGCAACATCATGCCATCTGATTTTAGAAGGCTATTACATTTTTCAAAATAAGTATCTATAAATTCATGCCCTATAGCCTCTAACATCTCAACAGAAACTAGCTTATCAAACTGACCTTCTAAATCCCTATAATCTTTTTTTAAAACAGTAACATAATCCTCTAGCCCTTCTTCTTTTACTCGATTTAATGCAAAGCTATATTGCTCTTGAGAAATGGTAGTAGTAGTTACCTGGCACCCGTATTTTTTTGCCGCATAAACCGCTAAACCTCCCCATCCAGCACCAATTTCAAGCACTTTATCAGAAGAGGATAATTCCAGTTTTTCACAAATCCTTCTCATTTTTGTTAGAGAAGCTTCTTCTAACGTCATACGAGGAGTTTCAAAAATAGCTGAAGAATACATTAGTGAATCATCAAGCCAGAGACGGAAAAAATCATTCCCCAAATCATAATGAGCAGAAATATTTTTTCTGCTACCCGATTTACTATTATGATTCAACCAATGGAAAATTTTGTTGGCAGGCTCAGAAAAACGAGCTAATCCTGTCTCCATATTATTTAATAACTTTCTGTTTCTTAGCAAAACACGAACCACGTTAGTTAAATCATCTGTGCTCCAATAGCCTTTCATATAGGCCTCACCAGCACCAACAGTTCCACCAAACGCAACATCTCTATAGCAACGGGAATCATGTACAAAAATCTTTGCTATATTTTCAATATTGTTATCTGAACTACCAAATTCCCAGGATCTATCTCCCTCAGTAATTATTAACCGATCCGTCGTTAAGCTCCCGAGACGATGATGCACAAGCCTACGAGAAAACCCCGAAAAAAATGGTAGTTTACTTTTGCCAAAAGAACCATCATTAGAACTATGAGATATTGAATTTTTCATTACTTAGCCGTTATAACTTTACTCTTATTAGGGTGATCATGAACTGGGCATCTCTTCAACCATAAACGCAATGCTTGCCAATAAATGCCTATAACTAATTTTATCGTAATTAGGGGATAAACTATGAGCAAACGTGCTAATGATCGTCCAGTTATTTCAGATCTACCGAGACTCAATATAGCCTCAAAAAATGCATCTCCGTTTTTTATATTCTTCATATGTATAAAAATACGTTCCGACGGATCAGAAAACTTCCACTCATAATCCAGATCCATCGCCATGAAAGGTGAAACATGAAAATCTTTACTAAGCTCGAAATATTTTAAATTATTTTTCTGAGTTTTAGTGGGATCTGATAATACATAACAATACTTTTCTCCCCATGGCGTATTATTTACCTCGGTAATAATCGTCTCCACATCCCTACCTAAAGAATCAAAACAATAGTAAAAGCATACTGGACTGAACCCATAACCAAGATAACTTAACTGTGTTAATAATCGGATTGGCCCACTAGGTCGATGACCAGTTTTCTTCTCCACTAGGTCACGAACAGATTCGTCTAAAGGCTGTTCTGGATCGCCAAGGTGATCACTACGTCTAAACTGTGCAAGTGCTAGTCCATGAGATGACCATAGCCATCGTCCACAAAATATGTCCTCTAATTCGTTTAAATCAATGTACATCATGAACAAGCGATACTTAAATTCATGACTAACAGGCGAGTAGCGATGGTGCTTAATATGACCTTCAAAAATACAACTTTCCATGCCCTTATTTTTCCTCGAAACCTTCTATGGCAGATAGAGCACTTACAACACCATCCTCATGAAAACCATTTCCCCAATAAGCCCCACAGTAATAGGTTCTATTAACCCCGCTTATCTCTTTATGACGTTTCTGGGCTGCCATGCTTGCCTGTGTAAATACTGGATGATGGTAAATAATTCTTTTGATAATCTTATCCGGTCGAATTCTTTCAGAATCATTCAGTGTCACACAATAGATGTTTTTAGACTTTAAACCTTGAAGAATATTCATATTGTATGTAACAGATGCAGAACCATCATGTTCTTTTGGAATGTAATAGTTCCAAGCTGCCCATGCTAATTTACGTCTTGGCAAAATCAAATCATCTGTATGAAGAATCGCTTCATTAGATTGATAATTAATAGCTCCTAAAATCTCTTTTTCAAGAGGAGAAGGGTCAGCTAATAGTTGTAAAGCTTGATCACTGTGACAGGCTAAAAATACCTCATCAAACCGTTGCACCTCACTTCCAGATGCTTTTATCTCTATAAAACCTGGATATCGCTTAACCCATTGGACATGAGTAGACAATCTAATCTTAGAAGAATATGCACTAGCCATTTGATTAATATAGTTTTTTGACCCTCCTTTTATTACTCCCCATTGGGGACGGTTATTAATACTTAACAAGCCATGATTTTCCATAAAACGAACTAGAAAAATTAGTGGAGCTTTCTCAATGGCCATAGGATCCGCAGACCATATAGCAGCACACATCGGCAATAGATATTGGTTTATGAATTGCGGAGAGTAATCGTTTTTATCTAAATAATCACAGAGCAACGTACTAGCATCTGCATCTACTAAATCGCGTGGCGCAAAATGATTAAAACGTAATATGTCATAAATCATCTGATAAAAGGACCATCGAAAAAAATTACTTCTCTGGCAAAAAAGTTTATTAAAATTAGCGCCGTTATATTCAAGCCCTGAACTTTCACAACTCACACTAAAACTCATCTCACTCGCCTGAGAAGGTACGGCCAGGTCTTTAAGAATCGAAGTAAATTGGGGATAAGTACGATCGTTAAAAACGATAAAACCAGTATCAACTGAGATTACAGACTCATCTTCAACTACATCAATAGTATTTACATGCCCACCAATATAATCTTCAGCCTCAAATATTGTTATGTCATGCTTTTCATGCAGTCGATAGGCAACAGTATTACCGGAAACTCCAGCTCCGATTATTGCAATTTTCATATCAAGTTTATGGTTTTTTTCTAGGACCAGGGAAAAATGTATTTGTAGAATTCACATACTCTACATATGCGGGACGACGCGCCTTGATAGTTTTTTCAAGAACAGCTACTCCAGAAAATCTTAACAATAAAAAGCTCATAAGTAATGGAGAAATAATAGCCCACCAACTTTCTGCGCTTAGAGCAAACAAATAAAATCCCCACCAAATACAAAAATCTCCAAAGTAGTTTGGATGACGAGTGTACTTCCATAACCCTTTATCAAGAACCTGATTTTTATTGTTTGTATCAGATTGAAACTGACTGAGTTGATGATCACTAATACTTTCAAAAAGAAAACCAATAACCCATAGTAAGAGTCCTAACAAATCAAGCCATCCGAGCGCTGACCGACTAGCAATTCCAGCAAGTAGTGATAAAGAAACAATTGATGCTGCAAAAGCCTGTAAACCAAAAATAATATAGAGACTCTTTACCTCAAAGTTAGGCTCATTATTCTTTCGAATTTCTTTATAGCGGGAATCCTCCTCTAGGCCCCAGTTTCTCCAGGTGAGGTAAACAGATAAACGAATACCCCAAATCCATACAAGAAATAAAACGATATAACCTCTAGGCTCTACTTGAGGGGTTAGAGCAAAATAAGCTATTGATGTGGCCGCTATCATTAACGACCAAATGCTATCTACAATACTGACATCTCGTAACCGTAGGCTCACACCCCATGCCAATACGGCAAAGCTCATCACAATTGCTAATGCCAAAAGGTAAGAATCAAACATTGGGGTGATTAAAGCCCTCAGGAATACCGGAACCATCTAATCTTCTAGAAAGCTCACTTAGCAGGGGTAATATCACTGCCCATCCTAGCCCTATCGAAATTAAGCTATCCATCTGATTTAAAAGACTTATTCCTCCAATTTTTGCGCCAGAATAATAGGTTAATGGGCCCATAAATGCACCAAGAACTAGACTCAGTAAGTACTTTTTTCTTAACCATCGCAGACAAACATTAAGTGTAGTAGCAAATAGCATCCACATTGCGATTATCCAATACGGAGCCAAACTATCAATAATCATACCTGACGGATAGGCTACAAGACCGGCTATTACAAGAAAACTATCCCATGAAAGACCTATTAATCCTGCTATACCTATGAGACTTAACTCTCTATATGGCCTTTTTGATAAAAACAAATGCAACGCAATCACTACTAATACCACCATAGGCCCTAATACAGGAATGGAATGTGCCGCACCAAAAACACATGCAAACCAACCTATCTGAAAAGCAACAAGATTAAGATAAAAACGCATTTGAAAAATATATTTTTTGCCTATTAGTCGTAGCAGTAATCAGCATCAATTAGCGCGTTTAAATAAATAGTGGCCTACCCACCATTGCTGCCCCTTTTCATAACCGAACAATTCAGAGCAAGCCATAAAAAATATTCTCCAACGCATCCACCACTTGCTTGACAATTTTTCACCATATGTTGAACACATGACAGGCATAACTTCACTTTGCTGAGAGTCCATATTTTGCAACCAAGCATTTGCTGTTTTTTTATAATGATTACCATCCCAACGCCACTTTCCACATAAAGTAAGGTCCTCTTGAAACCTAAGGGGCAAATCATCGCTTGGCATTATCCCTCCTGAAAAAAAGTGTCTAGTCATCCAGTCACTTGGACCACTATCAACAAACTCATATGCAGTAGATCGATGACAAAAGATATGCATAAAAAATCGTCCTTCAGGATTTAACCATTTAGAAATACGATTAAAAAATAATCTGTAATTTCTCATATGCTCAAACATTTCTATTGAGAGAATTCGATCAAACTTAGTCACTGGTTCAAACTCATTCATATCCTGTGTAAGAACAGTTAAATTTTTGAGATTACGTCGTTCTATCTCAGCCTCAATTGCAACCCGCTGAGCACTGGAATTAGATACCGCAGTAATGGAACTGTCCGGATAATTCTCTGCTGCCCACAAGCTAAAAGAACCCCAACCACAACCAAGATCTAAAATTGTCTGGCCATTTTTTAAAAGTGCTCGCTCCGCTGTTACCTTCAGTGCGGCAGATTCCGCTTCTTCCAATGTCATCTCATCTTTAGGCCAATATCCACAGCTATATTTCAAACGTCCTCCAAGGACTAATTTAAAAAACTCAGCTGGCACTTCATAATGCTGCTCATTGGCCAAATGAGGTACTGGCGCAATTTCACTAGCATTCATCATCTCTATGAAGCGTTGCTGATCAAAGATCATACTTTCGCAGTCTTGCTCTCCTATCTCAATCAGCCTTGCTTTCAATAGTCGACGTATCCCTAACCGAATAACCATATCGGGTAAAAGTCCTTGCTCTGCGAGCTCGAAGGCCCTACTCCCTGTTTGTGGCATACCCTACTCCTACTAAAAATAATGAATACATAAGGCCTGATCAGGCCTTTTTACTATACTGTGGTCTACCAGCATTCAGAGCTTTGTTTTAATTTAGCGACTAAGAAACAAAAACCTACGGCTTCTGATTTTTTACTTACTAAATATGCCCTACGACTTGCTATAATTTAAAGCCATATTACCAAGTGTAATAACCTCACAGCTTTCTGTAAAAAATCAAAGTTCAATAATATGAATAAAGGTAAGCTTCGTCGCCAGAAAAAAGTTGATCAGGCTATTCTTCTGAAAGGTATAAATTTTCAGAAAAACAACCCTGAACCAATCGAAGCAATGGCTCGACAGCTCTTTTCTTTGCTAGAAACGGCGAAAAAAAATGGTAGTGTGGATGAACCAATAAAATTTCTTCAGTCAAAAATAAATATGAGCCTAGAAAATGTTGAAACCAAACAGCTAGCATGCAAAAAAGGTTGTTCACATTGTTGTTATATTTGGGTTAGTGCAACAGCACCAGAAATTTTATATGTATCTAAAATAGTAAAAAGGATGGGGCCAAAAACTATAGAAAAAATTAGGGAAGCACACACTCTCACAAAAGATTTTGATTTTGAAACGCGCCACAAATATCCTAATCCTTGCCCTCTACTTGAAAACGATGTCTGCTCAATTTACAACTCTAGACCAAGCGCATGCCGTTATGCAGCCTCAGGCAATGCTGAAATTTGTTCCCGTGCTTACCATAACTTAAGCGAAGAAAGCATACCTATACCAACAACACACATTAGAGGAAGTAAAGCTTATTCTCTAGCCCTTGCTATCGCACTCAAGAAAGCTGGGTTTTCATATCATGCATATGAATTTAATTCTGCGCTAGTTCGGGCTATAGACACCAATAATGCTCAGCAAGCATGGTTATCAGGCGAGGATATTTTTTCTGGGATCATGACAGAATCAATCGATATTTTTTCTGATAAAACGGCTCAGAATTTTTACCAAAAAGCATTTTAAAACCTTAAGAAAAAGAAGCTCATAGTAAAGGTATTATCTAGAATCTGCTGTCCATACACCTACACCATCTTCATACCTAATATCTGTTCCATATGGTGCAGACAATTCTGCTAGATGTTCAATAATTTTTCTAGCTAATGGTTCAGGCGCAATACGTGGGGTTCCACGCTGAGACCGAGGTAATTCCCAACCTAACTCAATAGGATGGAATCGTATTTCTTCAATATTCTTACCACGAAATGACATCATAACGAGTACGCTTCGATACCATTTCTCATCAGATGGATAACCCACAGTAGCGTTACCATCCTCATCTACTTTAAAACGCGTATCGTAGACTTCAGATGCTAATGCATCCATACCAACATCGTATCGTTCTCGAATATCGGAGGGCATCGGATCAATCGTTTCAATGTGAAAAATAAAATTTCCGAGAGAATAAAAAATAGGACGACCCTTATAGATTTCTACTCCTCTTAGCTGATGTGGGCCATGAACAATAAAGGTTGAGGCGCCAGCGTCAATAGCTTCATGCGTAAAATCTACTAGCCAATTTGGAGGCATCAAAGATTCATTACTAGGCTCATGTGAGTGACTATTTACAATCACATAATCAGCCTGGTCACTCGCGTTTCTAATTTCGCTCAAAATACGGGTTTGATCATTAACATTTACTGTTTCTAAAACTTGGTCTCTGGCACCAGGAAAGATAGTACTCCCTAAAAATTGCACCTCTGCAAACTGATCAGTGCTTACATTTTCACCATACGCTCCTGCAACCTCCCTAATCATCGCAATAGTTTCAGGAGAAGCTTCTACTCGACGCTCTATACGTAAAGGGTTTAACCCAGGACGTCCCATTACATCAGGGGTAGCTTCTCCTGCTCGTGACATTGTCTGGAATGTTGATGCCATTCCGATAAGCGCCATCCGTCCCTTTGCAGTATCAAGATAACCTGGCCGACTAGCCCATCCTAAATTTTCACCTGCACCAGAATGAACGAGGCCTAGCTCATCTAATAATTTGATTGTTTCCCTTAATCCCTCTACGCCATAGTCAGTTGTATGGTTATTCGCCTGATTAAAAAGATCAAAACCCATCAGTTTGAGATCAAAAAGCGTCTCAGGTGGTCCTAGCTCATAATTACCCCTCATATTACCTAGCGGAGCGGGCCATCCCTCAAAATCAGCAAGACGAAATACTGATTGTTCTAAATTCATAAATGCTGCATCTGCACTGCGAATGAGGTTCGCTAAATCATGAAATGCAGGATCGTTTGGTTGATCGTATGGAGACACCTGCCGATTCATAATGACATCGCCAACAGCAGCAAGAGACCATTGAACATCAGAGTCATCTATCAAATTCGTCTGACCAATAACTGGTAAGACTACAAGCAAGTAGAGAATGCTTAAAAGAGCGATATGTTTCATTAGATATCCCAATTCTATAATTACTGGCAAAAATTTCAGTACTCTTAAATAGAGCTAACTCAATTCTTATCTTACTTAGAGAAGCGCCTAAACCCTATAAAGCATGAAATCCATCTTAAATTAGTAGATCATCTGCCATTATGTCAGTAGAACAGATTCAAATTAAACCATTTTCTCCGGCGCTTGGCGCCGAAGTCAGGGGGATTAATCTAGCTAATGGCATTGATTCCACAACATATAAAGCAATTCGAAAAGCATTTCTAAAATTTCAAGTTCTTTTTTTTAAAGATCAAACAGAAATGGCTGCTGAAACTCAAATCAATATTGGCAAGCTATTTGGTGACTTACATGCGCATCCAGCTGCACCTCAGATGACAGGTCATCCAGAAATTTTTGAAATTCACGTACAAAAAAACTCTAAGGTTGCTAATGGTGAGTTCTGGCATTCGGACGTTTCTTGTGACGAAGAACCCCCTCTTGGAACAATGTTACAAATACATATTTTGCCTGAATCAGGTGGTGATACTTTATTTGCTAATAGTTATGCGGCATATGATGCTTTATCACAACCGTTTAAAGAGACTCTATCTAATTTGACTGCGCTCCATGAATCGGAACATGTTTACCGCGGTCGGTATTCTGATCGAGGCGTAGACGATGATGGAAAACTTTACCCACATGCGATACATCCAGTGATAAGAACTCACCCTGAAACTGGCAAAAAATCTATTTATGTCAACCGAACCTTCACCACACGTATTAATGAACTCAACGAAACAGAAAGTCGAGCGATACTCGATTATTTATATGATCATTGTGAAAAAATAGACTTTCAGATTCGTTTTCGCTGGGAAATAAATGATGTAGCCTTTTGGGATAACCGCTGCGCTATGCATAGGGCAGTTTGGGACTACTGGCCAGAAGAACGTAAAGGTAGACGAGTTACTATTAAGGGTGATCGTCCATCATAAGTCTCCTGACTGATTTATATCCATAATTTCTAAAAGCAAGCTAAAGTTCATATTTAAAATCTACTGCAAAACATCACTACTTGCTGCCTGATCAATATATCTTTGCACATCCGCCTCAAGCAAAAATCCCTGGTGCATTAACTCTTCAGCCACACTTGCTACTTCCTGTACATAGTTTTCATGTGTGCCATAACGTTCCTCTAATGAGAGGCGAGGATCACCAATAGAGAGCCGTTCATCCTCTGTTACCGCAAATGGAATATATTGACCAGAACCCTCACAACCATCACCCAAACCAAAGCCATCTCGTCGAAGTGCCCAACCTGTAGTGGTTGCTATTGGAGTTTCCACAGGGGGCAAACGAATCCCAGCGATCTCATTTCCATCCTCATCAACTCGTGAAACAAAGATGTCATAAGCAGGTCTATTATCAATAGAAGGAGGATAGTTAGAAATAAGGGAATCTGAATCAAATAGCGGCCCAAAATCTAAATAGTGCCGAGTTGTTATTAGGCCAGTGTAATTCACACCTGGAATATTTGGCCAACCTAAAACCTCTTGGGGTACGCTGCCTGTTTGGCTACCTGATATTGACTGTGCCATTACAGCAGTTCCCTCAATCTGCCGAGGAACCCGACTGGATGGTGGCTCAACCTTATCGGCTACCCACCTATCTAAGGCCACAAATAGTCCACGAAGTGCTGGATAGGGGCTTATGGGATTGAGAAATTGTTGGCAGAGCCCTCGACTAGCAACGTTACCTACCCCATGAGATGTCCCTGATATGAGAAAAAAACGAACATCGTCTGGATCCTCTATGTCTTGTCCACGGGTATCGCTGTGCAAAAGGGATCCTGTCTTAACCCAATACTCATTAGATGAATTAACCTCAAATATCTTGGCGCAAGTATTACTTTCTGCACATAAGGTGGATCGCCCCGCAACCTTTCCACTTAGATGATCCGTTAGAACCTGATGTGCAAACGGAAACACACCTTCTGGATAAAGATGATTTTGTCTATTCCTCTCAGTCCTACCAGTCTGGGCAAAACGATAGTTTATTTGGTCTCCAGTCCCTGCCCCAGTCCACTTAAGCATCCCATCAATAACCCGTCTATCCTCTTCGTCAGCATTAAACCCAAGGGTTTGGAAATCATGCAAAGCGCGAGATGGTTGTGAAATTGAAAAACTGTAGGTTTGTCTTATGGCATCTGCTAACGGATTATCAACTCTTGCTCCACTCTTGGGAGCGTAGCGAAGAAAGGATATAAAATCACGAGTCGCTGCAAGTCCTAATCCTGACACGACTGGATTTTTAGCGATATAGGTAAATTCATATATATGCGCCTGATCAAAAGCAGTACCAATAGGAAGTAAGCGAATTGTCTGTTCATCAGCAAAGTCCCAGCCCGCTAAAGGGACAACTATAGGCCTATCATCAAGACGTTCACGAACAGTGAGCATTGCTCCTTCTTTACTTAAATTTTCTGCCGGATAAGTTAAGGTATAACTGTAAGTTTCTGGGTTATTAAAAGTAATGTATTCGTAAGAAGGGCCGGTAATATCTGAGCCATCTGAGTTCAAGGCAATCGGAACCGATATTGTAAGACCCATGTTGTCCCTGGTAGCCCCAAAATCCCAACCGTTTCCAACTATCGTGAACCCCTGGTCCATAATGAAACCATTACCACCATCTTCTGCACTGGTAGGATCATTACTAACAGACACCCCATTAAGCCTGCCGACACGCATCTCTCCACGATTATTCATATCCAGGAAAAGCTTATGATTACTGCGGTTCATATCAATAGGCTTTAATATAAATATGTCCATTGAGTATTCAACCTTGCCGTTAGAGTTTCTTGGGGCAAGATCAATATCAGTAATAATGGAGTTATGTGGATCCTCCGGGTCTACCTCTCCATAAGCCCGTCCGTGTAATTTTTCATACTGCCCTACAGAACCAAAACTTCTACCATCAAAGGTCGGCGACTCTACTTTTATGATTTCAATATTAACTATGGCGGCTTCACTGCCATAAGTCATAAAAAACATAATGGCTAATAGGCTAAAAAAACTACCTACACTTCGCATAAATGTATCCATAAAATACCACCTCTGAACATGACATAGCCCCTATCTCAACGCAGCAAGATGCTGCATTCTTATAATGACCATTTCAAATCTTCTAACGATGCGACATCCTGTAATGTTCTGGAAGTAAATCACCTCCAAAATCACCTCTTTTGCTTCTCCAAACAGTATGAACATGATTAGCACCACCTTGTACGTTGTCATATTCAAAAACAAAGTCTGTGCCTTGTAGTCGATAATAATGTGGACCACCTCTTTCCCTACTGCCCATCCAAGCAAAGCTTAACTCATCAATTTGTATTGTTTTTAGATAAGCAGCAGAAATCTCAGGACGATAGGCAGTAACCACCTCATTAAGAATTCTTTGCACTATATGTCTCTGAGTACCACTGAGGTCTGCTACAGAAACACCTTCTGGCTGAAGTGTCTGGCGCCAGGTCTCCCAATCATCTCGAGCCTTAAAAATTGGAGTAGCAAGAATCTCCATAGGGGCATTATCGGAAAGAATAGCTACTTCACGGTCTTCCTCACTGAGTGACAAAATCAAGTCTCTACCCAGATCTTCTACAACGGAATGAGGACGAAACCCAGCTAGGGCTCCCCCACGTATTTCTGCAGGATCAGCACCAAAAAAGGTTGGTGTTACACGAATACCACCAGCGGGAGACACCCATATATTAAGTGATACATGATGTCCCTCAAAACGCCAGCCCCAATGTTCCTCCATTGAGGGAGTTCCAAAAAATGTTAGCCAGTATTGCTCATTACCACGAGGTAAACCGATATTTTCCTGAACATTCAAAACCTCCTCTAACTGCATAATATGGATTACTTTTAGATAACCCATAGAAGTTAAAGCTGTATTTAATAAGTCATGGACCATCGTACGCTGAGAACTTGTCATTTCCCCTAAGGTTAACCCTACCCTTGGCCTTGGCCAGTAACTCCAGTCCAATCTAGCCTCATCCATTATCGATAAAGAAAGTAGATTCTCTCTAGAGTATCCAACCATATTTTCCACGTTGTTAGTAACGCCATTGGTTCCAAGAAAAGAATTAAAAAAATCATCTCCTTGCTGAACCGTTCCAGTTCTTGTGCTTTCTAGAATTGCTGAAGCAACAGCTACCATCTCTTCATTAACCCTTATCTCTATAGAATCAAGAGGATTACCTTCCTGCGCAAAGGCTACTTTTCCAATGAAGAGAAATATAAATCCTATGAATGCCGTTCTGAATATCATTTAACACTCTCCTATTTCAGGCATATGGGTCCACATAAAATACTGCAAAGATGTACTTACTAGCCTCAAAGGCAATTGGAGGTCAGTTACCCTCACTCCTCAGAACCTGGTCTTAAAGTAATCTCGCACTCATGAGCTCTAATTTCCACTTCCGGATCCCACCGCCAAACGAAGTATCTCTGCTCTTCTATGGGCTGAGTGAAATTCACAGGATCATTTGCCCAAAAGTCATACACTAACTCATTATCTATAAGGGTAAATTGCTCAATAATCTTCATTTCCTCGCTTTGAGGAATACCATACAAGGGGGGCAACTCAAATAATGGCCAACTAATATGCGTGGTAGTAATAATTAAAGTATCTCCATTCCAGTGCCCCCGAGAATATCCTAATGGTGTGGATTCTATGTCGCCATCCAATTCATCTTCTTCCATATGAATAACCCTAGTCAGGTTAAAGTTTTCTGAATGCAACAAGATATCGTTGCCATGCTTTTCAAATTCTATAGGCCGAGAACCAGCCATAGTTATGACACGCGGCATACCAGGCAAATTGCAATTAAGTACAGGATCATCATGGAAAAAATCATAATTCTGCCAAATAGCCCTTGCCTCAGAAGTGAGCGGTGGCTGCTCAATTACCTCGTAAGGGGTCGGGCCCATTCGAATCCAAACCCGGAAAATATCTTCTAGATCAGCTTCTATCTCTTCGCTTGCAGAAACTGTGGCACTTCCACCACCCATATATTGATCCGACCATCGTGGTTCACGGTTTCCAAAAATCATCTCAACACCATTACTTAATAAAGCATGGGCAATAGCCAAAAAGTTATCGCGCCGGGTCGATATTGGTCCCGCCACTGTAATCATATCACCTACATTAATGTAACCGTTGTCCAAACCACGCCTAGCTAGAGTTGCAACATCCCCAGCCTCAAGCTCCCACATTTCTTCAGAACCATCTGATGAAACTGTTCTAATATTGAAAGTAACATGAGGGTTTCTCCATGACACACGAACAACTTCTCCCTCAATTTCTCGAAAATCCCCTCCAGAAAATTCTGCTCTAGAGTGATGAGCCTGAAGACTTATTGGCAAAAAGAAAAACAATATAATGCTTGACCAAACTGCTCTCTTAGCCTTATTACCTAGTAGTACTTGCAACTTTATACTCCACCTTTTTTATTAAGTTAGCCTATCCACAGATTAAAGTGGATTACTATTTCTTTATACTCATACAGTTAAAGCTAACTTTTTCAATAAAAATTAACCATTATTCCGTTTTCCATCATGCTATAACACCTGCCTTTACTGTCAGAGTGATATACCAAAAAATGTTACATATGCTCAATTCAAGGCTTGAAAACCATGCTTGCAATTAAATTACTCATAAAGAAGCTTATTGCTTTTTCTGCTTGCCTTATTTTTTTTAAACCTGCAATTGCTCAAGACTCTTCGGGAATTGACTCAATTATTAATAATACTATTCAACCACTTACTGCACTTGTATCGAAACTTATTTTTTTCACTATACCTGTACTTGGCACACAACTACCTTTGGTTGTGCTTTGGTTAATTATTGGTGCTATCTTTTTTACGGGCTATTTCAACTTTATAAATGTTAGAGGCTTTAAACATTCCATCAGGGTAGTGCGCGGAGATTATTCAAATCCCTCTCATCCAGGCGAAGTTTCACATTTTCAGGCTCTTGCTACCGCTGTCTCAGGTACGGTTGGAGTCGGTAATATTGGTGGCGTAGCGGTAGCTATATCAATAGGCGGTCCTGGTGCTACTTTTTGGATGATCTTAGCGGGATTACTTGGCATGTCCACAAAGTTTGTGGAATGCGCGTTAGGAACAATTTACCGAAGAGAACACTCAGATGGTAGTGTTTCTGGTGGCCCAATGTATTACCTAGAAAGAGGATTAAAAGAGAGAGGGCTAAAACGACTTGGTAGCTTCATGGCTAAATTTTATGCCATTGGAATTGTTATCAGCTGCCTAGGAATTGGAAACATGTTCCAGTCAAACCAAGCCTATGTGCAGTTCGTAAATGTAACAGGCGGAACAAATGGTAGTTGGTTTCATGACAAGGGCTGGCTTTTTGGTCTCATTATTGCCTTAGCTGTTGGCATAGTAATTATTGGCGGAATAAAAAGCATTGCGCGTGTTACTGAAAAACTTGTTCCATTTATGGCGATTTTATATGTCTTATCTGCCCTCACAATAATAACCATGAACTATGAGGCTCTTCCATTTGCATTTCTAGCTATCTTCAATGGCGCATTCTCACCAGAAGCGCTATCGGGTAGTGCTTTAGGTGTAATGATTGTTGGCTTTCAGCGCGCCGTCTTTTCAAATGAAGCAGGCATAGGTTCTGCGGCAATAGCACACTCAGCCGTAAGAACAACCGAACCCATAACAGAGGGCTATGTTGCTTTATTGGAACCATTTATAGATACAGTTGTGATATGCACTATCACTGCTTTGGTTATAACAACCACTCTCTATTACGATCCAAATTTTGTACAAGGACTTGGCGGAATAGAAATGACTTCTGCAGCCTTCGAACGAAATATTAGTTGGTCACCATACGTAATTGCTATTTCTGGAATCTTATTTGCGTTTTCAACTATGGTTGCCTGGTCATATTATGGGCTCAAAGGATGGACGTATCTTGTCGGCAAATCTCAAACTGCAGACTTAGGGTTCAAAACAGTTTTCTGCTTATTTGTCATGATTGGCTGCTCGATTCAGTTGAGTGCTGTTCTTGATTTTTCAGATGCTTTAGTCTTTTTTATATGCATACCAAACATCCTTGGTCTATACATATTGGCTCCAACCTTAAAGAAAAAACTCAAAGACTATAATCACAGATTAACCACTGGAGAAATCAAAAATTATCGAGAATCTTCTATACCCGACTAATCATTACCTTTTTCTAATCTACTATTTAGTAACAAACAGTAGTTAACCACGCTCCCTCGTCACCATATGTGCAGAATCAAAATCTAAGCAAGGCGGGTCCTCAAGGTATGTAGCTGTACTGGGGTTTAGATTCAAAACTCGCGGATCCATTTCCCATGGCTCAATTAAAACTTCAGGATCATGCACCGTAACCTCATAAAGAAGCGTGTCATCTAAACGAGTAAAGCGTTCCTCAACACGCATTTCATTAGTATGATACCAACCAGGCCACCCAAGCCAAGTAAGGTCATTGAAGCCTACAACATCAACAATAAGGGTATCTCCTTCCCAACGTCCGACAGAATCCCCCATGAAGGTTTGGTCTTGAGAATTCAACGGATCATGATCACGCCCATCAGTTGGTATAACACGCCAAGTATTACGTTGCTGATAAAGAAAAACGACATCTGATTCAGACTGTAAGATGCGAATTGGTGGTCCCATGCGCGGTACGCCAGCTGGCATACAGATAAAAGTCATATCCTCCATATTTCCATTGATATCCAAGTATTCAATTCGATTCCAGAACTCCCCTTTATAGAGAGGTGGATTTGCGAAATAACGTCTAGTCATCCCATCATCTCGCTCACCATAAACATTATTACCATGTCGATAGTTAGGTCTACGCCCAATAATACTAGCCGAAAGGCTCACACTACCTTCACTAACAGCTGCCTGATAATCAGCAAATGTATCAAAGTTGTATTCAGTACCGTCAGGCTCAATTGCCATAACACTACCTCCACCACCACTACTACCCCATCGGCCATTTAAATCAGGCCTGCCATTGGCAGTTCGGGGCGTCGATGAAGCATCAACTTCAGACATTTGTTCTTGGTCACTTACAGCAATATCAGAGGAGGAGGCAGAATCTTGGCCAGATGTACAAGCTACAAAAGAAGTGGTAACACCAAGTGCACTAAAGATCATTAAGCTGTAACGCAAAAAAGACATGGTTATAGTTCTATTTTTCATTTCTTATGGATCTCAATATCCCAGTTATTAAATTCTAGTTAACGGTCATCCACATTGGATTATTCTTAACCCTCGGACTGGTATTGATGCCATAAATCAATCTTCCTGCCATCGGGAAGAATAAATGAGACAATATACCCAAAATCTGACCCATCCTTTGCTAAAGCGATCGTAGCAGTGTAGGTCTCTCCTGTTACGAACACATCGCGGCCACTTATACCTACACGACGAAACGCGCCAGGTCCTGACCCAGAGATATTCCAGGAGGTTACATCACCATTTTCATCCTCAACATCTAAAAACCAACGCACATGTGGGTTTATCCACATCACACGTCTCATCACACCAGTGATAGTAGCAAGCCTATCCTGATCAAACTGAGCCTGGATTGCATGATGCGCAGTTATTGGAGTTGCCGCTAAAAGAAAACCCAACATAGCACCCACCAAACCAACTAAGCGAAATTTATGATGCATCTCTTTGTTTCCTTTAGAAAATAAGAAAATTTAAAAAATAATAGCATGGTCCGAATAACAAATTTACTCTGAGAATGCAGTTCCTGCCGCAGCAATGTTTGCCGGCAACGGCATAACCACATAAGGGTTATATGTGTTGCTCAGACTTAGATTTAAATCCATAACCGTAGCCCCATCAACCGTTTGTATAATATGGCCCGGCAACAAAACATCTGCCTTATAGTCAGACTCATTCCAATCCTGGTAGTCAGCATACGCCACCTCTACTAAGGTACCGTCAAACTCGGTTTCAACATGTACAAGCCGGTGACCAAATTCACGCCTAGTACCGTTTGGCATCGTATGATAAAGAAACACTTCTGGGTCAAATGTGGCTTGCACAATCGTGTCATCTAATGGAGCAGGCAAGGGAAAAGTAAGCACAGGATTTCCATCGCTATTAGAAGATGCGGTAGCTAATTCCCCAGCTTCAACAGCAGCCTTTACTAGGCCCTGTGGAACAAGCCATATCTGTAACAATCTTTCACGCAATGTCTCAGGCATAGACTCTGAGTTGCCGCCTGGCTCATCTTCATCCCAAGCATATCCTCCTGCCACAACTTGCACATAACGCTGTGGCTCGGCATCACTAACAACACAAGTGAAATCAACACGCATACCCGGTACCGGGAAAGGATGAACAATTTCAGGTATTGCATAGCGCAAACTAGCTCGATAACTATCCATGACACAAGTTTCACCCTCTATGACCCTAGTTCCTGAACCTGAATAAATCATGGTTATGACACGGTCCACTTCTCTAGGTGTTCGAAGTAACCCTAGCGTGTCTGCCGCCTCATAGAGAACAGACTGGACCTCTGGTGTAACCTGCGCATATGCGGACTGAGATATATTTAAAATACCCCATGTTATGGCAACTATAACGACCCTAACCTGCATACATAGCTCCTTATCACGGCTTATTCAAACCGAACCCTATAAAGCATTAGCTTCCTTATCAGAAGACATTAAAATTATTATGCTGATATAACATATTGCAGAGTATTATCAGCATTGACAATACATCTGACTCAGGGGGAGATTACTATGTCTAAAAATAAACCGGTATTAATAGCCGTATTCCCTCTTATCACCAATGTTATATCGATATTATTATTTCTTAGCACTGTAGCTCATACGCAAGAACCACAAAAGTACTATGCTGATCCAACATGGCCCCAGACACTTCCAAATAATTGGAAAGTAGGCGGTATAACCGGACTTGCTATTGACGCCAACAATAATATCTGGGTCCTCAATCGACCAAACGACTTATCCGATATGGAACTACTAAATGAAGTTTCACCACCAATTGCACAATGTTGTATTCGTCCCCCTTCAATGATTCATCTAGATCAGATCGGAAATGTTATTGGTTCTTTCAATGCTCCACAGGGACACGGGATGGATGTTGATGAGAATGGATTTGTTTACATTGGGCAGGATACGGTTCGCAAGTATGACCCTCAAACAGGAATGGTGATTGCCGAAATAGCACGCACAGCAGAAAGAGAAAATGGTGGCCCTGTAGGTCTACTTCCTCCAGTCGAATTTACCCCAGGCAAAGGGACTCTCGAACATGCCTCAGTTTTTATGCCAAATAGTCCAGATGATCCGATAGAAATAGCAGCCAGAACAGCTGCTGCTAAAGTTTTTCGTGAAAAATATCCCCCAGACACTCCAGTAATTGTTGGTGGACTTGAAGAAATTAGGATAGTGGAGACGGACAGAGAGGTATACATAGCTGATAACTACTTAGGTGGGCGTGTATTAGTTTTTGATCTTGATAGTTTTGAATTCAAGAGAGGATGGGGGGCTTATGGAAAATCATTAGAGATGATCAGCATAGATGATGCGGACCATGAGTACACACCAAATGGTCCAATGCCCAAGGACTTTGCAGGTCACCTAACATTAAATATCTCGAATGATGGGCTAGTCTATGCCGCAGACAGAAATGCTAATCGAATTCATGTAACTACGAAGCAAGGAGAATTCCTAGATGAATTTATACTAGCGCCCAGTACCGGAGGAGGAGGTTCAACTGGTGGCGTAGCATTTTCCTCTGATCCTGAACAACGCTTTCTTTATATCTCTGATCGCATGAATAACAAAATCTGGTTTCTAAATCGAGAAAATGGTGAGGTTGTTGGAGAACTGGGTCACATGGGTGAGGGTGGAGGTGAGTTCTTTGGTCTTCACATGATAGCGGTCGACTCGCAAGGAAATATTTACACAGGGGAGGTTGATTCTTTTAGAGTGCAGCGATTCGTGCCTGCTAACAGCGCTAGGGGTGCCCTGCTTCAACAACTTGCCGAAATCCAATGATTCAAGTTTTATAGGTGTTATGGCTTTTATATTTACTAAGAAATTATTTTTTAAAAATAATAGGGGGAAACCATGATTCAGTCTTTAGTGCAATTAAATAAGAGGTTAAGGATATGGGCCTTAATATTTATCACACTGATTCTTTGCGGCTGCAGCACAGGTGATCAACAGTTTGAGTATATTCACCTGCCGGGAACTGAGCCTAGCAGTGGTGCAAACATGCCGTTTACCTCAGCGATTTCTGTTGGATCAGGTCAGATTTTGTTTCTTTCAGGCACAAGTGGTGCACCAGTCCCACATAGCCACCCTCATGATGCAACTGAATTTGATCATCTAGACTTTGGTGCTGAAGCTGCAACAGTTAGAGTAATGGAAAGAATAAAAAGAACAGTTGAAGCCGCTGGGGGAGAAATTACAGATGTAATTCAAGTTACAAAATTTGTTAAAGATGTTGCCACTAATGGAGACACGATTCGAGAGGTGATGAATCGATATTGGGGACCAAACCATAACCCAGCCAGTACAACTATAGAGATTGTTCGTGTAGCTTCAGACCCAAGATTTGTTTTAGAAGTGGAAGCCGTCGCTGTGATACCTCAATAGGAGGCGAAAAATTGTTAAGAAGCTACGCCTTATATACTAGAGATATGCTATTGTTGGCCTACTGGTGAGGCGCTAAATCCCGTTTGAAGGAACAGATTATGCTTAACAAAATAACTGTCAGTATTGCTACAATCTTCGTAACACTTGGATTAGTGGCAACTCAGGTCTCGGCACACCACGGCTGGAGCGGACAAACTAACGATCAATTCGAGTTATCCGGAACATTGCATCGGGCTCTCAGCATGTCAGGTCCACACGCACATATGCAGATCGAAGACGAAAGTGGACAAGTCTGGGATATCACTATGGGTCCACCATCAAGAACTAGACGTTCCGGGCTTGCTGAAGAAACTATACCTGTAGGTGCTGAAGTATCCATACGTGGTAATCGTAATAGTAATCCTGAGAGTTATGAGGTTAAAACTGTGCGGGTAACCTATAGCGGAAAAAACTACGACGTTTACCCAAATAGAATCACCTAGTTTTACACTACCTTGTGATCTTTATTTCAGGTCTTTTAAGACCTGTAAAGGCATATAGCTAGTACATCTAGTATTGCTTTTTACTTGCCATAAAAACATGTCCTTGATGCCAGTAAGTTCTAATTAGAACTAGAATGCTAATTCCAGTACCGGCAACAATCAGCGTTAAAATAGACTCATTACCTAGCCATATGGTGCTACTACCAACGACTAGCCCTCCCCCAAATACTAAGAGCCCTATCCCCAAAGAGGACCGTGTTCTTTCCACCATAATTTGTAATGCTTTTGCTATCAATAATGCAGCAACAAGCGCTGTAATTACGGCATAAATATTTGCAATGGTAGAGCCTTGTAGCAGTAGGGCTTCGTTAAAACACCAGAGAAAAGGCAAAATATATGCTACTGCAGCAAGCTGCACGCCAGACCATGAAGTAGGCCATATTTTACTCCCAGCAAGACCTGCTGCAACAAAGCTAGCTATGGCTACAGGTGGTGTAAGAAAGGATAAAAGACCAAAGTAAAAAATGAATAAGTGCGCAGCTATTGGGGATACGCCCATATCAACAATAGCAGGGGCAAGAATAACTGAAAGCACGACATAAATTGCTGGCGTAGGCATGCCCATGCCAAGGATTATTGCAATTACGCCTGTTAGCATCAGCATAACAAGCATGCCTGCATTTGTTCCAATTTGAGTTAAAACGAGTGACAGGGAAAAACCTAGGCCAGTTATATTCATTACTCCAATGACTACGCCTGCACCGCCACCAATCATTAATAATGGCAGCATATTTTCCCCACCACCAACTATAAGGGCACCCCATTCTTTTAACGTTAAAAACCGCCGTCTAAGCAATGAAGATAAAATTAATAAAGCCCCTACCGACCAAAGCGCTGCAACTGCTGGGTTAAAACCTCTCCAAAACAATAGGTATAGCAAAAAACCAAGTGGTAATAGAAATACCCATCCTTTTTTTAAGACCTTCGAGGCCTTTGGCAAATCCTTCTTTGGAAGACCATGAAGACCATCTCTTAATGCAATAGCATCGACTTGTAAAAAGAGGCATACGTAGTAAAGCGAAGCAGGCACTATTGCTGCAATAACAACATCTATGTAGTTCATTTGCAGAAACTCAGCAATTAAAAATGCAGTAGCACCCATAACAGGCGGAGCAAATTGTCCCCCATTAGAGGCTACAGCCTCAATTGCTGCGGCATAATGAGCTTTAAATCCAGCTTTTTTCATCAATGGGATTGTTACTATCCCAGTTGACATAATGTTACCTACTGAGGTGCCATTAATAGAGCCAAAAACACTGGATGCCACAACAGCAACTTTTGCTGGGCCACCACGGCGATGTCCCATTGCAGCCAACGCTAGATTTGTAAAAAATTGGGTTGCACCGGTTATTTCCATTAACTTACCGAGCACAATAAATGCAAGCACCAGCCTTCCGATAACAGAAAGTACTTGTCCAGGAATACCATTAGTATCGGAATAGAGATACATGATTAAGCGGGGCATTTGAAGTTGTTCTGCTTCAAATGGCTGTGGCATTAAGTAACCAAAAAAACCATAGGCTATTAAAGTCCAAACCAAAATGGTTATAGGTAATCCAGCTGATTTACGGAGTGCTTCCATAAGAAGTAATAGGGCAATAATGCCCGGTATAAATTTCTCTGCGGTATACCCAAAAATGTCTATAATCCAATCGGCGTAATGTAATGACATCCAACACCAACTCAAAAGCGCTGCAAAACCAAGAATAATCTCGAATAACCCAGCTTTTTTTGAATATGGATGCTTAAGAAAAGCGGCTGCTATGCCAATAGAAAGTAGCGGTCCCATCCACTCAGCTGAGATAAGGGATAAACCAAAATATTGAGGAATATCAATCACCCAGGCCACACCAATCAAAACGATCGTAGCAAGATAAATATTTTTTAGAATATCTATATAGCTCTGCAAGATATATCTCTCCAAAAACTTTATGGTTTAAGACCTACTATCAGATAACTTTTAATGATTACGACCTATGCCCACGAAATAAAGCCCTTGAGGAATAGTTGCATCTGCATGATCTAACCAAAAAATGATTTCCGTACTTACCACCTATACAAGTGACATCGTGCCGAAACCAAAATCATTCTGCTATTGTCCATATCCCTTGCATCCCCGTCACTTAAAAAATGTAACTAAAAAATCTACTAACTACCGTTGTTTCAATCGTACGGAACAGCTATCTTAGTACCTAGAGGGAGAAATACATGAAAATACGTATATTGACGCTATTTATAACAGTTTTTTTGGCAATACTAGGGCTGCCTGCACAAGCACATACGGTACTGTCAAGCTCTAATCCAGCTGATAACTCGATAGAAACTATAGCTCCCGAAAATATCGCATTGGGTTTTTCCACAGAAGTCAGGCTCACTGCTTTTTCTGTAGAAGATAACGATGGAAAAGTTATTGACCTTGGTGCAATGCCAACCACCACGCAACAAGAATTTTCTATTTCTACACCTTCAATTCCACCCGGTACTTATATAGTTAAGTGGCGTGCGGTTGGCGCAGATATGCATATTGTATCTGGTGAATTCCAATTTGAAATAGCAGAGTTAGTATCTAGAAAGTAACCATTGACTAACATGCTGGATAGCTTTGTTGTAGTTCTGCGTACAGCAATTTTTATATCTCTACTACAATCTGCTGGCGTAGCTTTGTTTATTAGTCTTTTTAATCGCCATTTGACAATATCAAAAACCCCTATCTATTTACTAGGCAAAATTTCTGCCTTATCCGGAGCAACTTTTATACTTGTACGTTATCTTTTAGAACCGATACGCTTAACTGGATTACTAAGTGGCTTCCTTGACTTTTCCTTACATGAATTTTTAATCACATCTAACTTTGGGTTTGCTCAGTTTTTAAAGTTATTAGGAACAATAATTGTAGGAGCATCATTTCTACAATCTTCGAGGCTGAGTCGTATGGCTGGAATAGTTGGTGCCTGTTTTATAGCAGCTTCATTTAGTTTGATGGGGCATGTAGCAGCAAGCGAACAGCAGTGGGTTCTTGCGATTCTCCTTACTATCCATTTACTTTTAGCCGCTTTTTGGTTTGGAGCGCTTATACCGTTACATTTAGTATGTTCACAAGAAAAATTAATAGCGGCAAAGCTTGTAAAACATTTCTCAAAAATAGCGAGCTTTACTGTCCCCCTAATACCATGTGCTGGATTAGGGATCGCATTAATACTTCTCCCCAGCTTAACTAGCCTTAAAACCCCTTACGGCATATTACTTACAAGCAAAATCATTGGTTTTTCAGCGTTAATGGGTATAGCAGCATTCAATAAATTCAAACTTGGACCCTCTCTTTCAATAGAAAATCACCACTCTATCTCGATTTTTAAGCGGGCCATTTCATTAGAAATATTACTGATAATTATAGTGCTATGCATAACGGCAACTATGACGACACTGTATTCGCCAGAAACTTAAAAACTCAACCAACTAAAAACAAGGTTATTATCGTGTCTATAGTAAAAACACTTTCGCGAGATAAAGATAAATAATGAACAAAATTATCCTAAAAAAAATATTCCCTTTAATCCTACTAGCTATGACAGCGCCAGCAGGATCCCAAGACCTTGTTCCGGTGACTAAGGATTACCTAATTGATGAATACGGTGAGAGTCGTGCTTTTTCAAGGGCGGTTGCTACTACAGGTGGCACCACAGTTTGGGTTGCCGGTCATACAACACTTACAGATGAAAATGGAAACGATATTTCGGGGGACTTTGAAGCACAAACACGGGAAGTATTTCGACTTATCGAACAAAGGCTCAGTCATTATGGCGGAGCTCTCTCGGATATTGTAACGATGACTGTTTATATCCAAGATGTGCGTGATGGCGACCAATTCACTGAAATCCGGAGCGAATATTTTAGTGACGGTAGGTATCCGTCAAGTGCATTAATCACAGTAGTTGGATTTGCTCGGCCAGGAACAATGATCGAAATCAAGCCGACAGCAGTTATCGGTTATACCCAAGATGTGCGTGATAGTTATCGGGCAAGATAGATAGCGAGGTAACTCAAATAATGACAAATAAACCAATAGAACAGCGACTCAGTCGACGGGACATCCTTAAAGCTAGCGCAGCCATCGGGATGGCAATCCCAACCACACGACTACTGGCCCAGCAAGAGACACAATCCATGAACCCAACTGTATGGCTTGATATGGATCAGACGCAGCTAGATGACGCCTACAATCAAAGGATCTATGCCCCAAATATTGATCAGCTTAGGGAGCAGAGTGCATTCAATAATGAGTTGGCAAGAGCACGACTAGAACCGCCACTTAAGTTCGCCTATGGATCGGGGCCAACAGAGACGTTGGATGTCTACCGCACGGGAAATGACGGCGGTCCGATAAACGTCTTCATTCATGGCGGCACCTGGCGCTATGGCGTTGCAAATGAATTCGCTTACCTGGCCGAGCCCTTGGTCAACAACGGAGGCACTATGGTCATCCTCGACTTCTCTGGAGTAGAAGAAGCAGAAGATGGACTGACAACGCTAGTAAGACAGGTCCGAGATGCGACTGCATGGACTTACCAGAATGCTGAGCGGTTCGGAGCTGACCCAGAGCAACTCTATGTCTCAGGGCATTCCTCGGGTGGGCATCTTGCAGCTGCCGTACTTACCACAGACTGGCAAGGCACCTATGGATTACCACCAGACATGATAAAGGGTGGGCTATGCATAAGTGGCATGTATGAACTCGAGCCCGTTCGCCTATCATGGCGCAACTCCTATCTGAACCTGACCGATGAAATGATCGAGGTGCTAAGCCCTCAACGTCATATTGATCAAGTGAGTGCTCCATTGCTTGTGGCCTATGGAACCTATGAGACACCAGAGTTCCAACGTCAAGGACGAGACTTCGCCACCGCCATGGAAGCAGCAGGTAAGCCGATCGAGCTACTAGTGGGCACCGGATTCAACCACTTCGAGATCCGCGATTCTCTGGCAAGCGACTACGGCTTCCTAGGTCGAAAAATACTTGAACAGATGGGGCTTTTGGGAAGTTAGATCTTCAATCTATTGCTGGTTCATGTTTTCACGTGTAGTAAGCCCGAGCGACGTCCATGCCAGCATCCCACCACGGTAATAGAAAATTTTATCGGAGGGGAAACCTGCCTCTACCATGGCGGCCATGGCCCTTGGACTCTGACCACAATTAGGACCATTACAATATAGCACCACGTTATAAGCCTCTATACAATTCCACATTGCAACAGAACCTGTACAACCTAGTAGATCAAGCTGTCCGATCATTTCATTGTGTGGAACACTTATAGAACCTGGGATAGTGCCACCAAACTGAGTAACAGGTGTTCTTGTATCTACCACAATGTAATCAGCACTTTGCAAAGCACTTATTACCTCGAGCTCTCCAACAGGCGTGACACCCTCCATAGGGATCATAGGTCGAATAGTCCCTTTTACCAGCATGATGTCATTAGAATGTCTCTGGAGAGTAACCAGCCCCTCCACAGAATTGAAGGCAATAATTTTATTATCTGGTGTGATGTTCAACAGCTCACCTTCTGCCAGCAAACTAGTCGACCACAAAACACTAAAAATTAGGGCTATAAATTCTATATTCCTTCTAATCATAATTCTCCCGGGACTGTAATGGCGGCCCCTACATCGCAATTTGCTTTGCCTATTACTATTCAAGAATTTGCAGTGAATCTCTATCAAGATTTAGTCGTTTTATCCCATTCCGACCTAGTTGGCCAGAAACTCTTATAGTATCCCCAACCTTAATTGTTTCTTTAGTCCAACCAACCCGAGAAAGAGCAATTAGACTACTTGTCTCAATATCCCACAGGTCAATGCTACCAAGGTCATTAGTAATTTCTAAATAGTAGTGAACATGAGGGTTTGCCCAGAACACCTCTACAACCGAACCTTCAATAGTTCCAAGTGAATTCTCATCATAATTAGCTGAAATCGCATGATGACCGACAGCTAAATTATATTTTAGACAAGTACAAACCAAAATCGCACAAACCGTAAAATAGAATCTCATCATCTGACCTCCAAAATATAAACCAAACGACTGGCTTACTATTTCTATCGACGATTTATAGATCGCCCCCAATACTCGTCCAACCGATCCTCTAATTGTAAGCTGCGGTAGAAAGCATGCGGATCGCATGAATATTCACTTATCTCTGCATCATCAGGACTTTTTTGCCGAAGGGTATGCATTTTTACTGGGCGATTATAATTGACAGGATCGGTCATGCTAAATTCCACGTGTAATTGACCTGTTGAGTCTAAGTACCATCGCTCTATTACCCTCGCCCCGGATGAAATAGGCATTCCTCCAGCATCCCAAACTGTTCGCTTTAATCCACGAGATTCAACAATCAGTGTTGATCCCTCCCAACGTCCTATTGAGTAACCCATTGCGAGACTTGCATCATCAATAGCCTCTGGAAAATCTCTACCATCAAGATAAATCCGCCGAATCTCATTTAAATCTTCATGCAGGACAAATAATCGACCCTGTCTTTCAACTACTTCAATGCTAAACGGACCATGAGACATACGAATGAGACCATCTGAAACACAACGTAGTATTGGATCATCAATAGCTGGATCATAAGTGGCGTTAGAAGCCTCGCCCGCTTCAGTCAAATCAAACTTATGCTTACTAAGAATAGAGGGGCGACTCCAAATACCTGTTAAATCAACTGGAGCTGGAGACATCCCAGAGGTGTTTGACTCCAAAATACGAGTCGCTCGCCAGGCTCCTCTATTTTCACCATTTTCAGTAGCTATTCCCTCTATCACACCATTTTCAAGAGTGCCATCCATTATGCTTATATGCATAAGATCAGGTAGATCTGACCAATCAAAATCAAACCTGATTTGGTTCCCATTCAGTTCCAGTAAATTTACAGGCCCACCATCAATATAAATTGCAAGACTATCTTCATGTTCCTCAAAAACAAGGCTTCCAACAGCCGGCATTCCTATTCTGTTATCGTTCTCTAATTGAAGTAGCCACTCACCAACAAATTCACTGCTTTGAGATAGAACTACGGTCGGCATATATATAAAACACGCAACAAGAATTAATCGTTTCAAGTCTCCCCCCTCCGTTTTAGGACACTAAAACTTATCTTTATTCAATTACTCAATGACATGGCTGAAATTGGCACTAGATCTCATTCTAAGGATACACCCCTGAATCAGACTCTTATTGGAAGTTCAAATCAAACTCGATTCTTTTTACACCAGGTATAGCTCGAACTACTGCTCCGAGACTTTGTTGAATGGTTCTAACACCAGGGGGCGTACGAGAACCACCACACATATCACAAACAACGGAGCCCATAATAGTTACAACCCCATCCATA
The DNA here is from genome assembly GCA_002434915.1 of Proteobacteria bacterium UBA6522. Lineage (GTDB taxonomy): Bacteria > Pseudomonadota > Gammaproteobacteria > Steroidobacterales > Rariloculaceae > UBA6522. The sequence continues at coordinate 6,071 of DJLG01000110.1, read as the reverse complement.
GCTTCGACTGTAAGGGTATTTGCCGGCAAATCAGAAGCACTCTGTAACACAGTCTCAACTTGCTCTTTTAAGACTACATCAGAATAATTCTGAGCTGAAACCACACCAAAAGTACATGCGGCAAGCGTATAAACAATAACTAGAAAAAATACATTGGCTTTAATTTTGTTAATCACTACCTAGACTCCACAATTCCACCTCTATCACAAAATGCTTGGATGCAAACTTCCACTTCTGCACCAAACCCTTCACTATCTAGCCATTGCTTCTCCAGCAACACTAAAATATCTGCTTTAGCCAGTTCTTGATTAAGCGTATCTAATAACTCAGGAACTGTTTGTGAGTTAATCTGAATTGGTGGCTCACCTCCCCAAGCTTGTTGATTTTTACCAATTGCTTCAGATACCTTCCAGCGCCCTATTCCTGCATTGGCATCTGCATATAACATGTACAAACGCTCACAAGAGAGTTCGATGACGCATTGCTGACCCTTAGTCCGCAGCGTGAGAAAATCACGCCGATTCATAAGCTAAACCGTAGCGGCAAGCGCCAATACAGTGCGTGCCACTACACCTCTGACTAATGGTATTTTGTACGCATTCTTTGCAAGCGGTCTTGCTCCGGCGACTGCAGCTGCCCCCACTGATCTCGCTAGCTCTTCCGTCACGACATTCCCAATCAACAGTTCCTCAGCTGCAGGAACACGCCATGGCACAGGCGCCACGCCACCCAAAACTATCTTTGCTGACCTGCAAATCTCTTCATCCATCTCCATAACTATTGCAGCACTCACTAGTGCATGAGTCCAAGCATCCCGGTCCATAACCTTGTGGTAAGCACTCTTCAACCCGTTAGAAGGTGCCGGCAAATCTACTGATATCAAAAATTCTTCATCCGACAAGACATTTTCATGTTGGACATCATCACGGGGCAAAACAAAAAAATCAGAACTAGAAATAACTCGATTCCCCGATGGGCCAGCAACATTAAATGACGCATCCAAGGCAACTAGTGCAGGAGCAACATCAGATGGATGCACAATAAAACTAGGTCCACCGCCAAAAATCGCATGTAGCTGATTTTCGCCTACTATTGAAAAGCACTCGTTACCCCCTGCCTTATAACAAGGCAATCCATTTCGGTAATACCAGCACCAAGGTCTCTGACAAACATTTCCAGCAAGTGTTCCAACATTACGAATCTGAGGTGTTCCTACTTGTCCTGCCGCTTCGGCAAGCACCTTATAGTCATCAGAAATTCTAGAATTGTTAGCAAGGTTACTAAGAGTTGTAAGCCCTCCGATAGCCACACCACCTAGACTATTGAAACTTACCTGATCAACTCCTTCTAATGATTTGAGGTTCACAAGAACGTCTGGAACGTCTTGTCCTGATCGATTGACAACTCTTTCCTTAACCAACTGCAAAAGATCTGTACCTCCACCTGCAAACGACACGGAATGCCCATCTTCTCTTGCAGTGCGAACAAACCCTATCGCCTCATCCACAGTGCCCGGGTTCTGGTTTGTAAATGTCTTCATGCCAGTGCCTCCAACATTTTTTCCCGAGTGATGGGCAGGTCTTTCATTCGTATGCCTGTAGCATTAAATATTGCATTAGCGACCGCTGATGGCGGACAGATGATTCCCATTTCCGCCACTGTTTTTCCGCCAAACGGCCCAAAACCATCATCAGTTTCAATAAAACTCACCTCAATCTCTGGAGCATCTACATGCGTTATGTGTCGGGCACCGTAAAAACCCGCATTAAGCGGATGTCCGTTCCTGACATCGTAAAGAAGATCCTCATGCAACGCCTGGCCGATACCTTGTTGTACAGCACCACGGATTTGATCCCTAGCTGGCAAAGGATTCAATATTCGACCTGACTCATGGACAGCTACATATTTTTTAATGCCCACATGTCCAAGTTCGGTATCTATCTCTACTTCTACAAAATGTGCACCAAAACACGCGCGGCGTCTCCCATCACCACTTGGGTTTGGAGTTGCCGATGCAATTAGCACTTCGTCATCTGCGGGCAAACCCTTAGCTGCAATTTGCTCCTTAAGATCAATAGCTGCCTGCATAACCGCATAACCTGTGCTTGTAGTCGTTCTGGCCCCTGACTCACCAATAGAGTATGGGCAGCGATCCGTATCACCCCACACAATATCTACATCAGATACTCCGACATCGAGCGCTTCTGCAGCAATAAGCGACATCGTGGTTTTTGCTCCAGGTCCAATATCAGTTACGCCAACAAATAGCGTGTATTGCCCACTGGAATCGACACGAACAATTGCGCTGCTAGGGGATACCGTAGAGTTGAAAATAGCAAACCCCATACCGGCACCACGCTTTATGATTCCCGGGTCTGAACCAGGCTCACTACGCCATCTCTCTCTCCATCCAAAATCTTCAGCGCCCTGTTCAATACACTGGTCGAGAGAATAATTTGTGAAAGGCTCTTCTTCTGTTGGTTTCCGCATATTTTTTAAGGCGAACTCAACAGGATCTAGGCCAACCTCATATGCTATGTTGTCCATGAAGGATTGAATGCCAAAATAACCCTGGGGATATTGAGGGGCACGAAAATTTCCTGAGACCATTCGGTTTGTATGAACCGGATAAATCTTACGATCAACATTTGGACAACCGTAAGCATCTATACCACCAATGTTTCCTGATCTTCTTAGATATGGGCCCATTCCACTTAAAGCATTCATTTGTATGGCAGTTACTGTTCCATCATCAGCTACACCAACCTTGTAATCCTGAACGGTATGCCATCGACCATGTGTACCTAACCAATCATCCTTGCGTGAAAGCTCTACCATCACAGGAACATTAGTCTCTTTTGACAACATTGCTGCGATTAAATCGAAGTAATAGCTACCATTCTTATCGCCAAAACCACCACCCATATATTTACAAATAACCTGAATCTGATGATCATCAATTCCAAGGTCGCGAGCGTTATCATGCCGACAGTTAGAAACACCTTGGGTTGGTGTATGCAAAATAAGCTTTTCTCCCTCCCAGTGAGCCAGAGCAGAGCGCGGCTCCATTTGCGCATCCTGCACAAACGCTGTTGTATAACGATCTTCAAAAATATGATCAGCCTGCTGAAAACCCGCCTCAATATCGCCTGATTGGCTTCCAATAGGTTCCTGGCGATTTTGATCATCATGAGCCATGTTCCCATCAGGCCATATGGCAGGGGCTCCTGGCTGTAATGCCTCTTCCGGGTCAAGCACAAATGGTAGCTCCTCATAAGAGACTTCAATAAGTTGAATAGCTTCCTCAGCCACATGACGATTGACTGCTGCAACTGCAGCTACAGGCTGACCTACGAATCTCACTGGATTTGGAAACATATGTCGTAGACGTCTCGTAATATCTTTTACAGCGTCGTTGTACTGGCGTCCTCCTGAGATAGACCCAGAACCATAAATCAGTTGGTGAGTTTCATGAGTAATGACGGCCCGAACCCCGGGCAATGCCTCAGCCCTTGAGGTATCAATACTTATAATGTTGGCATGGGGCACATTGCTGCGCAGAACCCTTGCATACAGCATTCCTGGCAGCTTTATATCGCGATTATATGTAGCTTTTCCAGTGACTCGTTCATATGCATCAATGCGAGGAATATCATGACCGACAGTTTTTAGAGGATCTATTGCCATCATGCGTCTCCCGTTCTAGAGGCATCCATTACTGCCTCAACAATCGCATTATAATTAGAACATCGACAGAGATTCCCTGCTAAGGCATGCCTCACTTCATCTACCGTTGGCTCTGGGTTTTCCTCAAGCAATGCGGTAGCCGACATCAATTGACCAGAGGTACAGAACCCACATTGCGGGGCATTATGTTCCATGAATGCCTGCTGCAAAACAGATAACTGGCCATCTTTCTCAAGGCCCTCAACAGTCAAAACATCTTGGCCATCAGCCCAAACTGCCAATGTGCTGCATGAATAAACGGGTTCTCCGTCTACCAACACAGTGCAGGAACCGCATTCCCCACGATTACATCCAATTTTAGAACCCGTTAGCTCTAAATGATCACGAAGAAGTTCGATTAAAGTCCAACGGTCCTCAACCTCGATTTGGTGCAAGCTACCATTCACAGTAATAGTGATTGTTGTTTTTGGAACATCTGTAACCTCTGGCTCCAGAACCTCCTGCTCCGTTGCCTGCT
>DJLG01000110.1:0-1559 GCA_002434915.1 Proteobacteria bacterium UBA6522 | reverse complement strand
CCTGCTCCGTTGCCTGCTGCGCCTTAAGTGGAGAAGCATTTGCTACGACAAGGGCTGCTGCCCCAGTGCCACCTATAAAATCTCGTCTACTTAGATCTGAAAATGATGAACCCGGCTCAGCTAACTGCTGATTTTCCTTATCATCTTTCTTGTTCTTTAAGGAACCTGGCCCTTTCGAAATAGTCATAATCCATATCCTCGTGATAACGCGTTTAAGAAACGCCTCTCTAAAGAGCACAAAGCCCTCTTCTGCTTCTACCGATCTTACCTCTTCAAGTACTTAGAATCATCCTTCAAATCAGACACCATAGATTATTCAAGTAATTCAACAAGTAAAAAGCTTTTTTAATGATAACTACCCTTATCCACAATTTTTTTATGGCTAACTCTTGCAATCCAAGCTAAAGTCACATCGATGATTACCAGACGTACCGTATTAACAGCACCGATTTTTGTCGGACTAGCTCAAACCCTTAATGCACAAATGGAGAACAGTAGGATGTTGTTGGCTATTCATCAGAATACTTCTCGAGCAGCAGGCTTTCGGGGTTCACTAGAGGGTTATGCTTCAGCCGGAATTCAGTATGTTGAACTAAACAGCATTCTGTTAGACGAATTTCTACAAACAGACACGCTCAGCGGTGCTCGGCAGTTATTAACAGACTTAAACTTAATCCCAGTATCAGGTTCTGTGACGCTTCATGACATATGGCTTCCTGGGCCCGAACGCCAAAACTCCCTAGATACATGGCGTCAACGCTGTGAACAATTTGTTGAACTTGGTCTAGAAAGAGTCTACTCACCCTCAGTTACTCGCCGTCCAGTAACGGCAGAAGATTTTGAGGCTACCCCTGGCTGTATTCATGAGGTTGGTGAGATCACTGCAGAATTTGGTCTCACTGCTATGATCGAGTTCATTCGAACATCAAGCCATCTATCTACACTGACCTCAGCATTACAGGTAATCCGCGCAGCTAATCACCCAAATGTCAAACCTATGCTAGATTTTTTTCATTTCTGGTCAGGCCTAAGCAAATTTGAAGATCTAGATCTGCTTCAACATGGCGAATTAGCTCATGTCCACTTTCAAGATCTTCTCGATACACCTAAAGAACTGATTAATAACGATTCAAGAATCATCCCAGGAGATGGCATAGCTCCAATCGAAAGAATTTTGCGAAAGTTATCAGAAAAAGGTTATGAAGGTGCCCTATCCGTCGAGCTCTTCCGCGAGGAAATCGTAAATGCTGATCCTTCACAAATGGCCTCGGAAATTCGAGAAAAATGTGAGAACGTTATGCGTGAGGCGAACGTACTTTAATACTTGTACCTAAGGCATTTCCGTTAACTGCTGCAGAAGCTGCCCTCGAGCCGTGTTAGCAGGCAAAAACCTTTGTGCTCGCTGACCCGTAAAAACTTCTCCCGTATAAATAATCCCCTCAGAATCAACAGCAATCATGTGGAGCCCATAGAATTGGCCACCATTTTCACCCATTTGACCCAGTTCACCGACAACTTCTCCCGTCTCACGGTTAAGAAACCAGATCTTGTTATTAGTC
>DJLG01000049.1:837-4277 GCA_002434915.1 Proteobacteria bacterium UBA6522 | reverse complement strand
GAGGATTGATTCAGTCACCGCATCATAATTTCATATAGACCAAAGCTAATATTAGCCGGAAACAAGTTCATTCAGCCACTATGCCGAAGAGTGTTTTTAAATTAGCAATTAAAATCTACTCATCTGGTGATTCCATAATCTCTGCCACATCTACTGTTCGTCCTTCCTCAACGGACCTGATGCCAGCTCGAATTACAGCAAGTGATTCTGTAGCCATTTGGCCGCCTACCTCTGGGGTTGTCCCGTCCTTAATGCAAGCCGCAAACTCTTCTAGCTCATCAACGATGGCGTCGTTTTTTTCATAAGGGATAGACCGTGGTTCTTTATCACCACGAGAGAGATATCTTAGGCCGCCAAAGAGGTCGTAATAGGCGGTAGCCTCCTTTCCGTAAATATTCATCAGATAGTATTCAGATGCAGAGGCATAGCTTGCAGTTAGATTTGAAATTGCTCCATTCTCATGTTCCATGATTAGGTTAGCGATGTCTGGGTTATCACCTGGCAGCACGAGCTGGGCAGACATGGCTGACACTCTTTTTATAGGTCCCATTAACATGCCAAGAACATCAGTGTAATGGACTCCGATCTGGAGTATGACGCCTCCTGGCATACCTGTTGATTGATAGCGCCATGAGCTAAGATCAACTTTGCCCAGGCGATCGCGACTTATATTGGCATCTGCTTGGATAAGCTTGCCAAAATGACCAGCATCCAATTGTTCTTTTATCCAACGAAACTGATTTTCACGTCGCCGTTGATAACCAATAGAGAGAATGACATTTGCGTCAGCACAAGCTTCTGTGATTTTTTTGCCTTCTACAACCGTATTGGCAATAGGTTTATCAAGAAAAGTATGTTTCCCAGCAGCAGCAGCTTGCCGCACTGTTTCCAGATGAACGCCATTTGGTGTTGTATTAATAACTCCTTGAATAGAGTCATCAGCAAGTATTTCTTCATAACTTGAAGCGGCTTTACAATTATATTTTGAGGCAAAAGCATTTCGTTTGTCTTCAGATCTTGTGTAGCAGGATGCTATCTCCAGAGCTGTAGTTCGCCCTATAGCATCTGCAAGTACGTCTGACCACCATCCCATGCCTAAGGCTGCAACGCGTACTGGTTCTAAACTCATTTATTAAACCTCATGTATAAATTATGTAGTTATATTTTTTGATCGTACCTTTCGGGTATTTTTAATTGACCAAATGATAGAAATGACAGCAATGCCTAGAAAAAAAGCACTGAAGGGAGATGTGAAGAATACTGATATGTCACCCTGAGAGCCTGTCAAAGCAATTCTTAAATTTTCTTCTAGCTGACGTCCTAGTACCAGCGCTAGCAATAGTGGGACTACGGGGATATCTAGCCATTTCATAGCAAGACCAAGTAATCCGAAAAAAAACATTACATAGACGTCAAATAATGAATTACGCAAAGCGTAAGAACCAACAACGCATAGGATAGCGATTGTAGGCATAAGAATAGACCGTGGTGTAGCTACAAGTTTCACTAGTAAACGTAGTGCAGCAAGCGCAATGATTAAATTAAATATGTTTGCCCAAAAGAATGAGAAGATAACCCCATATGCAAAATCAGCGCGTTCAATGAAAAGTAGAGGTCCTGGTGCAAGTCCATGAATAAGTAGAGCGCCAATTAGTATTGCAGTGACTGGATCGCCAGGTATCCCAAGTGTCATCATAGGAACTAATGCTCCCCCGGTGACGGCGTTATTAGCTGCCTCAGGGGCCGCAATTCCTTCAATAGCTCCTTTACCAAACTTTTGAGAGTCATCAGTTGTTTTACGGGTATAGTCGTAGCTCATAAAAGCCGCAATTGGTCCTCCAGCACCCGGTAACATACCTAATAACGATCCTACGATCCCACCAATACTTACTGGCAAGCGCATACGCTTAATATCAATCGATGCCGGAAGTAGCTTTTTGAACGACATTGATGCTGGTTGGGTTGTGTTATTTATTATTTGTCCCCCATCAAGGCTTTGAATCAGTTGCGGTATCGCAAAAAGACCAATAAGTGCAGTTAGAAAATTAATTCCAGAGAGTAGGTTTGCATCGCCAAAGGTAAAGCGAGCAGTTCCCATAATTGGGTCCTGACCTATGGTGACGATTGCTAAACCAATAACTGCGGACAGCAACCCTTTTATCCAGGATTTGGCAGCAAAAGAACAAATCACGGTGAGTCCAAGAAACACTAGACTAAAAAGGTCAGGTGCCCTAAAGCTTAGAGCTAAATCAGCTAGTCTTGGTGCAATTAAAAATAGACATAGGAAGCTGAAAAGGCCACCCACAAAACTTGCTAGAACGGCAACACCCAAAGCTCTCCCAGGTTCCCCCCGCACTGAAAGTGGATACCCATCCAGGGCTGTGGCTGCAGCAGATGGCGTTCCTGGAATATTCAAAAGAATTGCTGAAAAACTACCGCCAAGCATCCCTCCTACATAGAGACCAAGGAGCAGAGAGATTGAGATAGAAGGGTCAAGCACAAAAGTCAGGGGTAGAAGAATGATTATCCCCGATGAAATTGTCATGCCAGGAATCATTCCAAAAACGATCCCTAGAAAACAGCCAATTGCTGTTGCCGCTAAGCTTGTGGGTTGGATAGCCTGAAGAAAACCTTGAAGAACATCACCATTCATGACTATTTTCTTACCAAGGCCCGTTTGGGAGAAAAATCCCTAATCCAGTTGAGAATATATAAAAAATCATGGAGGGAAGAATGATAGATGTAAGTGTAATTTTGACCTTATGGCGTTCTCCATAGAGCCACATAAGACCAGCAAAAAAGAAAGTGCTTGATAAGATAAAACCAATGAACGGAAGTACGGCCAGATATGCTAAGAAAGCGATTAGCACTATAAAAGGTTTTTTAGGAACACTTCTTTTTTCTGTTTCTTTTGATTGGTTGCGTACTCCTAGCATTCCAAACAAAAGAAGAGCTGATGATAATACAACCCATCCAGTTGTGATAAGCCAGGGAAACAATGTTGGCCCAGGTGTTCCGGGTAAGCTTAGATTGGGGAGCCCAACCGTTAATAAGCCATAAAAAATTCCTAATGCAGTTAGTATGACGCCTGCAATAAGATTTCGTTGGGCCATCATGATAAGAATACTAATTTAGTTGTTATTTGGCATAACAAATTCGGTATTTTCTAGAATCATCTTGATCTTGTTGTCCTCAGCCGCAAGCAGCATCTCAAAATCAGCTGGCTCCATAGGTTCAACGGTGAATCCTGCCTCTTCAGAAAATCTCATGAATCCCTCAGATCTTGCAGCCCCTATCATGGCCTCAGCGAGGCGATCTATGGCTTCTTTCGGTGTGCCTTTTGGAACGGATAAACCTCGAAAAAGATCAAATAAAGAGCTGATACCAAGTTCGGTGGCAGTAGGCACCTCGGGGATAACTGAATTTCTTTCAGCGCTAAG
>DJLG01000049.1:0-455 GCA_002434915.1 Proteobacteria bacterium UBA6522 | reverse complement strand
GCAATCATACCGTCAGCTTCTCCACTTAAAACCGATGCGTTTCGTCGCCGAGTTCCAATAGGTAAGTGCAGGGTCTCACAGCCTATTGCGCTCGTTATCGACAATGCACCTAGATGTGTGCCACTACCTGTACCAGAATTAGCAAGCTTCAAAACTTGATCACCACTAGTACAATCTGTCGCGAAGCTTTCAAGGTTATTCCAAGGAGAGTTCGCACTTACCGCCAAAACTAGCGGCTGAAATTCCACGCGTCCTACATGGTCCAGTGCGTCATACGTAAAAGGCACATACCCCAGATTTGTGATGGTTAGAATTGATGTGGAGTTCCAAATTACAACATAACCATCTGGTGCTGAGTTCATTAGATATGTGTAAGCAACTGCACCTCCTGCTCCAGGCTTATTAACGGGTACAACTGGCACACCTAGTATGTTACTCATTTGGTCTGCGAGCAG
>DJLG01000128.1 GCA_002434915.1 Proteobacteria bacterium UBA6522 | reverse complement strand
CTGCTTGAGGATGGCGAGTGAGCGCGTCAACACGTATCCTCGGCATTGACCCAGGCTCACAAGTCACAGGTTATGGATTGATTGATGTAGGGAAGAAAGGAAACACTGTTAAGTTAGTGCATTCTGGTGAGGTTAAGACGAGTGGGGAGCATACGGATCGTTTACGACAAATCTTTGATCAAATATTTCAGGTTGTTAAAGAGTACAGCCCGGATGAAGTATCTGTGGAACGTGTGTTTGTTCACCGAAATGCTGACAGTGCATTGAAACTTGGACAAGCTCGTGCAGCAGCATTGTGTTCTACTTTTGAGTCAGACTTGCCGATTTTTGAATATGCGGCACGTCAGATAAAGAAAGCGGTAGTTGGGCGCGGTGGAGCTGATAAAACCCAAGTTCAGCATATGGTTAAGTTGGTGTTAAGCATGCGGGACAAACCAAAATCTGATGAGGCTGATGCGCTAGCAGCTGCACTATGCCATGCACATGCGCGGAGCACGCGGTCATTGCTTGATCAAGCGGCGGTTAACTTATGATTGGTTTTTTGAGAGGGACGCTCGCGTCAAAAAATCCCCCAGAACTTACATTGGATGTTGGTGGCGTTGGGTATGAGTTAGAGGCGCCAATGTCTACTTTTTATCAGCTGCCGGATATAGGAGAGCCAATCACTATACTTACTCATTTTTTAGTCAGGGATGATGCTCAATTATTGTATGGTTTCTCAACTGAATCAGAGAGAGCGCTATTTCGAAATTTATTGAAAGTTTCAGGTGTGGGTGGCCGAGTAGCTCTCGGCATACTTTCTGGTATTAGCGTGGAAGGTTTTCGTCGTTGTGTATTAGATCGTGACCTGGTCACCCTCACTCGAATTCCAGGTATTGGACGTAAAACTGCTGAGCGCTTAATGGTAGAGATGAAAGATCGATTAAATATTACTGATGCTGATGGGGTGAAATCATCAGTGTTAAAAGATGGAGCAGAGGGTCAAGCTCACGGCGCTCTTCTAGCTTTAGGATATAAGGCATCGGAAGTTAGCAGAATGTTATCCGAGATTGATAAAACTCAAATGGGACCTGAAGAACTCATTAGAGAGGCGCTTAAACGCGTCCACGCAGGCTAAATATATGTCTGATCCAATTTTAGAAGGAACCAGCAGTAATGAAGATGAGGTTTTTGATCGAAAGGTCAGACCGCAAACGCTAGATGATGATGAGTACATTGGGCAGGAGAGTGTAAAGCGGCAAATGCGAATTTTTATTACTGCTGCTCGTAATAGATCTGAAGCTCTTGATCATACATTGATTTTTGGACCTCCCGGTCTCGGAAAGACAACCTTGGCAAATATTATTGCCAATGAAATTGGGGTTAACTTAAGACAAACATCAGGTCCTGTTCTTGAGAGACCTGGTGACTTAGCAGCGCTTTTGACAAATTTAGAACCGAGAGACGTATTGTTTGTGGATGAAATTCATCGACTAAGTCCGGTTGTAGAAGAGGTGCTCTATCCGGCGATGGAAGACTTTCAACTAGACATCATGATAGGAGAAGGTCCTGGCGCCCGTTCGATAAAATTGGATTTGCCGCCATTTACATTAGTGGGTGCTACTACCCGCGCAGGTTTGCTTACCTCTCCTTTGAGGGACAGGTTTGGAATTGTTCAGCGATTGGAGTTTTATGGCAGTGATGAGCTTGCTCGAATAGTGGTGCGCACTGCCTCGATACTAAAACTATCTATTAATATAGAAGGGGCTAACGAAATTGCACGACGATCTCGAGGTACTGCTCGGGTAGCAAACAGACTGCTGCGGCGGGTAAGAGATTACGCAGAGGTTGAGGCAGATGGGGTGGTTAATGAGGAGGTGGCGCACGCCGCAATGGATCTGCTGGAAGTTGACCCAAATGGTTTCGATATGATGGATCGTAAGTTTATTACGACTGTGATTGAGAAGTTTGAGGGTGGACCTGTTGGTATTGAAAGCTTGGCAGCTGCAATAGGCGAGGAAAGGGGTACGCTTGAAGATGTGGTTGAGCCATACCTTATTCAGGAAGGGTTTCTTCAGAGAACATCACGTGGGCGTATTGCAACACGTAATGCTTATAAACACTTTGGGTTTTCGGTTCCCAGTGAATCAAAAACACCTGATTCGCCTGGACTTTTTGATTAAGAATAAATTGTTAAGCATGATGAACTATGTTTTACCTGTGAGAGTTTATCTGGAGGATACAGATGCTCAAGGACTTGTATACAACGCTAGCTATTTAAGGTTTTTTGAAAGGGCTAGAACTGAGTGGCTTAGGGAGCATGGAATAGATCACCCAAAATTACGGGAATCAGCTGGTGTATCACTTGTTCTTTCTGAGATTAAAGTAAGCTTTCGTATGCCCGCCCAGTTAGATAATGTGTTACATGTGAGTGCAGAGTTAATGAAAGTAAGTAGTGTACGATTTGTTTTTAATCAGAGTGCCCGGCGAGAATCCCCAGACGGAGAGATTTTATGTCAGGCTGTTGCTGAAGTGGCATGCGTGGATGCTCTCACTGGAAGACCTAAGCGAATGCCCTCAGGGCTTGTCGCCGATTTAAGAATAAATGAGCCAAAAGTATGAATACAGATTTATCTTTGCTGACCTTGATAATGGATGCAAGCATCATAGTTAAGGCAGTGATGCTTTTATTATTGGGTGCATCAATTTCCTCATGGGCAGTCATTATCGAGAAGAGTAAACTTTTAAAGCAATCTATTGATGCCGCCGATGCTTTTGAGGCGGAGTTTTGGTCCGGCGGTGATCTTTACACTATGTACAAGAACATATCGGATTCTGATGATGATCAGTTAGGTATGGCGGGAATCTTTGAACATGGTTTTAGAGAGTTTGGGCGACTCAAGGATCAAAGCATTATAAGCGCAGAACAAATCGTTGAAGGTTCGAGGCGCTCCATGCGGGTTGCTCAACTTCGAGAGGTGGATAGATTAGAGAACCATCTTGCATTCTTAGCAACGGTTGGTTCGACAAGTCCTTACATTGGGTTATTTGGTACGGTTTGGGGAATTATGAACTCCTTTCAGTCTTTGGCTAATGTACAGAGCGCTACATTGGCACTTGTGGCTCCTGGTATAGCCGAAGCTTTAGTTGCGACAGCAATGGGTTTATTTGCAGCCATTCCTGCAGTTATTGCTTTTAACCGATACGCGGATAAGGTTGGGCGACTGGAGGTGCGTTATGACACCTTCATGGAAGAGTTTTCTGCGATATTGCAGCGTCAGGCATCAGCAAGTAGTGCAACTGGGCCTTAGTAATGAGCCGTATAAAGAATCGCCGGCTTATGGGTGAAATTAATGTTGTTCCCTACATTGATGTGATGCTGGTGCTGCTCATTATTTTTATGATTACGGCTCCTCTGCTGACCCAGGGTATTAAGGTGGATTTACCACAAGCTTCATCTGAGCCGCTTCCACCAGAGCTTATGGAGGGTAACGAACCTTTAGTTTTAAGCATTAACGAGAGTGGTGAGTTATTTCTCAATATAGGTGGTGATGAGGAGACACCTATCGATGAGCAGACTGTCTTGAATAGAACCGCTGCGGTATTACGAAGGAATTCAGAGACTCCGGTACTTGTTAAGGCCGATGAGTCTGTTCCATATGGGCGAGTTGTTACCGGTATGGTGCTTCTCCAACAGGCAGGCGCTGAAACCATTGGTTTCATCACCGATCCTTTGGAATTTTCACCAGAATCGCTCTGAGGTATTTTGAGAGGAGAACCGATGGGCTCTTTTTTCCAACAGCACCGATTATCAGTACTGATATCCATCGTATGTCATGTGGTACTAGCAGCTAGCCTGACTATAGGGTTTAATCCATCCAGCCGTTCTCGTGCACGACTTCCAGTAGAACAGATAGCTATTGAGGCGATGGTGGTAGATGAGTCTCAGCTCCAGCAAGAACTAGAACGTTTAGAGCAGATAGAGCAGGCAGAGGTGCGTCGTCAGCTGGAGCAAGAACAACAAGCCCGGGATCGAGCAGAGGCGGCTCGCCTCGAGCGTGAGGATGAAGAACGCCGTTTGGAAGTTGCCCGTTTGGAAGCCGCAGAAGCAGAAAGACAAGAAGAGCTTCGCCTAGCTGATTTGCAAAGGCAACGAGAGGAGGAGCAGGAACGTCTGCGGCAAGAAGCTGCGGAGGCAGAGCGACGGGAGGCAGAACGTGTTGCGGAATTGGAACGTCAGCGTGAACAAGAGGCAGAAAGACAGCGTCAGGCGGCCGCGGAGGCCGCACAACGGGCAGAAATGGAAGCGGAGTTGCAGAGAGCTCTAGCGGCAGAGGATGACCGTCGCCGGGCACAAGAAGCTGGATTATTAGATGAGTATATTCGTCTGATTGAGAATCGTATCCAGCAAAACTGGATTCCTCCAGCTAGCGCAATCTCCGGGTTAGAATGTATTGTGAATGTTACCCAAATTCCAAGTGGAGATGTTGTTGATGTGCAGGTTGGTCGTTGTACTGGTGATGATGCAGTGGTGAGGTCAATCGAAGCCGCGGTGCTTCGTTCGTCCCCTTTACCAAGACCGCCAGTACCATCACTGTTCGAAAGAAATCTCGAAGTAGTATTTAATCCAATAATGTAGTGAAGGAATACTGATTGTGGTGAGCATGAGAACTTTTCAAAACCTATATTGCAAAAAACTTTTTGCCTGTTTAGTGAGTCTATCTCTAGTTTCTTCGGTAACAGCACAGTTGAGGGTAGAGATTAGGCGTGGCGTAGAGCGGCCAGTGCCGATGGCTATAGTTCCTTTTTCTTGGGAAGGACTTGGTAGTGTGTCTCCATTCAATGTTTCAGGTTTGGTTACTGAAGACCTTGGTCAAAGTGGTCGTTTTGCACCAATGGATGTGCGGGATATGGTTTCTTTGCCTTCGCTACCAGAAGACGTACGTTTTCAGGATTGGCAAATTGTGGAGGTGGATTATTTGGTAATCGGTCGTGTGATTGAGGATACATTTGATGCTTACACAATAGTCTTTCAGTTATATGATGTTTTGCGTGGCGAACCTATTGTTGGTTATCGTTTAACAGCTTCTGGAGCAGAGTTACGAACTGCTAGTCATCGTATATCAGATATGATCTACGAAGAATTAACAGGGCTTCCTGGGGTTTTTGGAACAAGTATTGCTTATGTTAGTGAGCAGCAGGAAAACAATGAAACACGATTTCGTTTGATTGTTTCTGATGCAGATGGTGCAAACCCCATTGTTGTTGCAGATTCACCCGAGCCTTTAATGTCACCAGCTTGGTCACCCGATGGAAGACGAATCGCGTATGTTTCATTTGAGGGGGCCCAGTCGTCTATCTATATCCAGACATTACGCACGGGGGATAGGGAACGTGTATCAGCGAGGGCTGGTATTAATGGCGCACCGGTTTTCTCTCCAGATGGGACACGTCTTGCGCTGACTCTTTCCAGGAGCGAGGGTAACTCTGATATCTATATGCTTGAGCTTGCCACTCAGGTTTTAACTCGTTTGACTCAGCATTCTGCGATTGATACGGAGGCGGTTTGGGCTCCTGATGGTGAGAGTATTTACTTCACATCCGGTCGCGCAGGTGGACCACAGATCTACCAGGTAGCAGCGATGGCTGGGGCAAGGGCACAAAGGGTTACTTTTGAAGGTAGCTATAATGCACGTCCCCGAATTTCCCCGGGTGGAGATAGACTTGCAGTTGTCCATGAGGACAGGGGAAATTATAGAATAGCATTGGTTGATCCAGATACCGGGTTAACGCAGATCTTGAGTACTGGGCAGCAGGATGAGTCGCCCAGCTTTGCGCCAAATGGAGCACTTATTATTTATGCTACACAGGAAGGTGGGCGTGGGGTATTAGCATCGGTTAGTACAGATGGGCGGATTCACCAGCAAATAGTGTCCGTAGCTGGTCAGGTGAGGGAGCCTGCCTGGTCTCCATTTCCAAGAATTTAACTTATTATAAGCTTTAGGTTTATATTATTAATCTTATGACTTAATTTTTAGCATGAGGATCCAGTAATGACCCGATCATTAATAGTGCTTGCGTTGGTAACCTTAGCCGGCTGTGGTGGAGATAATGCCACTCTTCCTGATTCTGAATCCGGCTCCGTGGCAGCGGGAGCGGAAAGTAACGCTAGTAGTGTTGCAGGTGGTGCGACAACCACAGGTACGGGAGCTCTAGGTGGTCCTGATGTTTTCAGGGAAACCCCTGGCGAAGGAAGTGGACCAATATCTCGATTGGTTATTTATTTTGATTATGACCGCAGTGAAATCCGTTCTGATTTCAACAGTATGTTGGCCGCACATGGAGAGTATTTGTCTGCCAATAATGCTGCTCAGGTTAGGTTAGAGGGCCACGCAGATGAGCGCGGAACCCGTGAGTACAATATTGGACTTGGTGAGCAGCGAGCTCAGGCGGTGCGACGTATTCTACTTCTCCAAGGTGCCTCAGGTGATCAGGTTGGTACGGTAAGTTATGGAGAGGAACGTCCTGCAATGAGCGGGAGTAATGATGAGGCCTATGGCATGAATAGACGTGTTGAACTTGTCTATCGTTAATCTATTTCTTTTTGTCATAACCTATAAATAGTGGTTTAAAGAATAATGAAAGAATTCGCTTTTAGAGTGTTAGGAAAGCCTTTTTCCCTTTCCCTAATATGCGCATTTGTCGGTTG
>DJLG01000022.1 GCA_002434915.1 Proteobacteria bacterium UBA6522 | reverse complement strand
TTCCTCTTGTGCGCTTCGTATGCTACGTTCCGCTCGCTGCAATGCATCAATATGTCTTGAGCGTGCACTAAAAGTTCCTGAAACTTCTCCACCAAAACCAGCGAGAGATTTTATATGCTCTCTTAGAATAGAAACCCCTTCTCCTGTTAAAGCTGAGAGTCTAATTATTGTTACACCCTCATGCTCAAAGATATCTGCATTCTCAGAGACAAGATCTATCTTATTTTGCAAGATAGTCATAGGCTTATCACCACCAAATTCTTGATGAGCCTCATTTAGGCCTGTTTCCAGCTCGTCTTGGGCCTCAACCACCCAAAAAAGGCGATCAGCGCTGCCTATCGCAAGCTGCGCTCTTCGAACTCCTTCTGTCTCTATTGGGTCGCTAGAGACACGAAACCCGGCTGTATCAGTCAAAGTAATTGGCAAACCATCAACGGATAGGTGTTCCCGCAAAAGGTCTCGGGTAGTCCCAGCAATGGGGGTAACTATAGCGGCATCATGCCCAGCAAGACAATTCATTAAGCTTGATTTTCCAACGTTTGGTCGCCCAGCAATAACAATATCCACACCATCTCTTAACTGAACACCATCGCGAGCAACAGAGCGAAGACTCTCAAGAAAGCTAATGCTTTCCTTCAAATGGTTATGAATTTCTACGGTTTGTGCGGGCTCTATATCCTCATCAGGAAAATCTAACCATGCTTCAATATGAACACGAGCTTCCGTTAAAGTTTTCTGTAGTCTTTGTACGCGTTCAGAAAATACTCCATCAAGGGAACGCAACGCTGCTTGAGCAGCCTCTCGGGACCCGCTATTTATAAGATCAGCGACAGCCTCTGCCTGGGCGAGATCAATTTTATCGTTTAAGAAAGCTCGCAAAGTAAACTCTCCTGGCTCAGCGGCTCTGGCGCCAAGGCGGAGCACTCTGCTTAGTAGCCATTCGCTTACAACTACGCCACCATGGCCATGCAGCTCAACCACATCCTCACCCGTAAATGAGTTTGGCCGAGGGAAAAAAATGGCAAGGCCATGATCAATAATTGCGCCATTTTCATCGCTCAAGGCGCACATGTGTGCATGGCGTGGGCTCGGGGTTAGGCCCGCAATTTCATTTATTATGGGCAATACATTAGGCCCGGATACTCTCACAATTGAAATTGCTCCTGGGCCTGGCGCGGTGGCCACTGCAGCTATCGTATCTTTTGTTTCGTAGTTCAATGCTTTTTGCCAAAACCTATTTATAAGCTGCTTGGTCGTATTTGTTCTGTAACAAAAAACCTTTTGCCTGGAGCTTTAGCGGTCTATGTTTAACCAGCTATTACTTTATTTATACGCCACTGTTGGAGAATAGAAAGTGCGGTATTAGTTAGCCAGTAAAGAACCAGTCCTGCCGGAAAAAACGCAAAAAATACTGAAAAAGCTACTGGCATTATCTGCATGACTTTTGCCTGTATAGGATCGGGCGGCGCAGGGTTAATCCGAGTCTGAAGCAACATCGCAGCGCCCATTAAAACAGGCAAAACAAAATATGGGTCTCTCGAAGATAAATCGCTTAACCAAAACATGAAGGGAGCTTGTCTTATCTCTACCGTTTCAATTAACACCCAGTAAAAAGCAAAAAAGAAAGGCATCTGGATCAGAATTGGCAAACAACCTGCAGCTGGATTAACTTTTTCTCTCTTATAGAGGTCCATCATATGACGACTTAATTCTTCGCGATTGTCTTTGTAGGTCTCCTGAAGGGCTTTCATTCTAGGCTGGAGCTTACGCATCTTGGCCATAGACCTTCCGCTAGTTGCTGTGAGCTTATAAAAGGCCAGCTTAATCATCAGGGTCACAATGATGATGGCCCAGCCCCAATTGCCAACATAACTATGGACTTTTTGAAGTAGCCAGAAAAGTGGCTGTGCAAGTATCGTCAGCATTCCATAATCTACTGTTAGTTCAAGCTCAGGACCAGAAGCTGCGAGTTGTTCTTGGATTTTTGGCCCAACAAAAAGCTTTAATGAAAACTCATGAGACCCTCTTGCGGGAATCTCAATGATGTCTGATACACCTGTAACAACATAGTCCTGACCACGCGCTGTCGCCTGATAGTTGAATGTTTCAGAAGTAGGCGGCACAACTGCCGCCAGGAAATGGTGTTGGATGATTGCTAGCCAGCCGCCAGTCAAGGCATTATAAGAAACAGGCTCATCTATTAAATCCTCAATATCTAGCTTCTCATATTCACTCCCGTCATAAAGAACAGGGCCGGTGAAAGAGTAAGAATCAACCGCAGTAAAAGACCGTTCAACAGGAATATGCCGCCTGACAATCTGTCCGTATGAGGCTCCTCTCCATATTTCATCGCCTGTGTTTTCCAGTACTATATTTAGATCGACCGCATATTGGCCTCGACGAAACGTGTAAATTTTTCTGGCTTGCAATGGTCCTGTGTCTTGCCAATCTAGAACTACTTCGAGCTCCTCGGCTCCTTCCGAAAGGCTGTACTGGTTTCTATCAGCTGAAAACTGCGCCAGATGATTAGGCTCGTTATCCTCTGCAACGCTCCTGAGCCCTGTCTGTAAAACCCATCTATCTTGTTGTTCAAAATTTAGTAATCTGACTGGCATATTTGAGCTTTTATCTACAGGATAATTTGGCAGGTCGGCTCTGACCAAATCACCTCCTCTCTCATCTATCAAAATATCTAAAACATCGGTTTGGACCCGTACCGATTGTGTAGGGCCTTGTTCAGTAACTGGTAACGTATCTTCTGCTGATAGGTCATTAATCAGCGGTAGCTCTGGGCTAGAAATAACTGGTAAGCTCGGCACTTCTTCGTTATCAGCTATTGCCTGTGGCATGTCTTCTACTGCCGCTGGGTACTGTGTAATCCATGCTTGGTAAGTCAACCAAAGCAACAGACTAAACGTCGCCCAAACCAGTAACCGCATATTATCCACGTCTTTGAAT
>DJLG01000025.1 GCA_002434915.1 Proteobacteria bacterium UBA6522 | reverse complement strand
TCTTCAAGTTCAGTAGTAACGAGACGTTCATTTTCAGAAAGAACATCAAGAGGATCGAAATTTATTCGACTAAAAAAAACACCATTACTGCAGAGCTCGGATTCTTCCTCAAGCTCCCAAATAATCTGTAATAGAATCCTATTATCTGTTTTATTACTTAATAGACTAGAAATACCGCCAATTGTTAAACCTTGTTGCCGTGGGTTTTCCATATGAAATTTATCGATTATGGAAAGAACCTCTGTCTTTAACGCTTGGTAGCTTGTTTTATCGATAATCCTCAGTTCTTCAACTCGTACGGCATCATCGCTTTGAACTAGGATCTCCATATCTTTAGGATGAATCTCGAGAGTTTCACGCAAAGTTTCGATATCCATTCCAAGCACCCCTGCTGAAGCCAAAGTTGATCTGAATATTTCTGAAATATCCCCCTTAACTGTACTTTGAAGTCGGCTCATAACAGAACTATCAAAACGCTTATGTTGAGGGGGGTTTAGGTCTAATATTTGTCCTCCACCCAGTGTAAATACTGGAGAAATATTACGAATAACAAACCGTTCGGTGCGATGCGTAACCACATCACTATTACAAACAAGCTGGGCTAGTCCAGACGAACCTGACAGCAGAGTGTTCTTCTCAAGGAGTCTAACCTTGGCTATAACCTCGCTGGTTCCAAACATAACCCTCACTAAGCTTCCGTTTTTTAAATCATGTTTTAGATGCCCTAAGAGCTCTATATCGACATCAATTTTTTTTGTGGCTTTAAGAAAGCCAGGTGACGACAAAACATTGCCACGACTTAACTCCTCATGTTTCACATTCCTTAGATTTACGGCCACACGCTGACCGGGCATAGCCATATCTACGGACCTGTTATGGTTCTGTAGCCCTCTGATTGTTGCAGTATCTCCACTCGGAAGAATCTCGACAGACTGGTTAACCTCCAGGGTGCCTGACCTTAAAGTTCCAGTCACAACAGCACCAAAACCATGCATAGAAAATACCCGATCAATAGGCAGGAACGATCCCTCCGATGATTCAGCAGGAACACAAGAACTTGTCTCAAGTGAACCGCAGGCAGTTCTTAACTCATTGAATCCCTGGCTTTTATCTACCGAAGTCTTTATTACTGATGCTTGTTCAAGGAAAGAGCCCTCTAAGAATTGAGAAACCTCTCTCTCTACTAGTATTAATTCTTTATCCGTCACAAGATCAGTTTTGGTCAACACAACCAAACCACGATCTATACCAAGAAGTTTTGCAATATCAAAATGTTCTCGAGTCTGCGGCATCACCCCTTCATTTGATGCTATAACCAAAAGAACGCCGTCCATTCCAGTAGCGCCTGAGATCATCGCTCGAATAAAATCCTCATGACCAGGCACATCAATGAGATCGACTACAACGTCTGGAAACTCCAGGTAAGAAAACCCGAGCACAATAGAAAGTCCCCGTTCTTTTTCTTCCTTTAAACGATCGGTCTCAATACCTGTGAGCTTTCTAACTAGGGCCGTCTTACCGTGATCTACGTGGCCTATAACTCCTAGCGTTAGCTGGCTTATCATCCGGCTATCTGGCGAAACGCTCTGACCAAATCATTAACGTCCTCAGGTAAAACTGTTCTCGGATCAACTATAAGAAAATCTTTCTTAACCCGCACAATCACAGGCGGATCAGTCTCACGTAACCTGCGCGCCAAACCCCCAGCACTCATGCCAGCCATTTCAATACGCAGAATACTGGTTGGTATTTCAGACATTGGCAAAGCACCACCCCCACCATAGCTAACATCGGCTACAACTGTCCCGGTAAGGCCAGGAATTTTGCGTAACTGACGGAGAAGATTTCTAGCTCGACGATCAACGCTTTTTTCTTCCTCATTGATCATACGTAGTACCGGAACTTTTTTAGCTGGATCATTTGGCGGTAGATATAACCGTAGAGTCGCAACCAAGGCCGCAAGCGATAATTTGTCTATGCGAAACGCTCTTAAAAGTGGGTTTTGCTTTATTGCATCTATAAGCTCAGTGCGGCCTAATATAATTCCAGATTGTGGCCCACCTAGCAGCTTATCACCGCTAAAGGTCAGAATATCTGCACCATCAGCAACACTTTTTTGTACGAGTTGCTCAGTAATAGATACACCAGTTTTAATATCTGCTAATGCGCCACTGCCAAGATCCTGCATGAAAATTAATTCGTTCTGCTGGGCAAGTGTCGCAAGCTCTCGAGAATCAGTTTTTTCACTAAACCCTATAATCTTATAGTTACTTGGATGCACCGAAAGTAAAACTCGTGTCTCGCTAGACAGCGCCGCAGCATAATCTTCAATTCGTGTCTTATTTGTAGTTCCGACTTCAACCATATTCGCAGTGCTCTTAGAAATGATCTCAGGGATACGAAATGACCCGCCGATCTCAACTAATTCACCTCGAGAAATAACAACCTCATGGCCAGATGCAAATGTGGACAGAGCAAGAACAACCGATGCTGCACAGTTATTCACAACCAGCGCGGACTCTGCTCCCGTTATTCTACAAAGCAATGATTCCACATGCTGGTAGCGGGAACCTCGTTGGCCACTGACAAGATCTAGTTCAAGGTTTGAATAGCCACGAGCTATGCGCACCATAGCTTCTATTGCTTCATCAGCTAAAGGTGCACGGCCAAGGTTAGTATGAATAATCACTCCGGTTGCGTTGATTATCCTACGTAAACTTGGTGATTTTTTTCTTAAAAGATCACTACGTATAAGTGCTGCATATTCTGGGCTATTAAAATCAGGTAGTTCAGTCAATCCGTTACTAATTCCCTCGCGCACTTCATTCAAATGCTCACGCATAACATCAACTACTTCTGTACGCGCAAACTCCGCCGTCAAAGAAATGCCTGTTTCTGAGGCGAGCCATTTATCAATAGCAGGAAGTTGTTCGAATAGGTTTTCAGGCATATTCCACTAACCATTCTTGTAACAGAGAACTATCTTACACGCGACCTACTTGAACATCTCTGAAAAATAGAGGTTTCCAAGCTCAGAAACATTACG
>DJLG01000152.1:2128-3673 GCA_002434915.1 Proteobacteria bacterium UBA6522 | reverse complement strand
TAAGTTTGGGGTTTTTTCTGAATTGTACCCGCTGATAAAGTCGCTGGGATTGCCTGTTTCTCTATCAAAAGTTTGGCGTTTTACCTTTCCAATGTTCGCTCCATATACATGAATAGAAATAGACGTTCCATTTGTGAGAGCATTTTTTACTTCATGGATATCCCCAATCTCTGGAGAAAACTCATCAATATCGCCAGCTCTAAGTGTAACGGTATCTCCTTGGGTAAGTTTGCCAGTTTCATTATCGCGCTTGAAAAGAGTAGATTCTTCAATGCCGGATAATATTCCTACAACCCCCCAGGTCTGATGATTATGTATTGGAGTGGATTGACCTTTACCCCACACAAAACTAACTACAGAGAATCGCTCTAAAGGGTCACAGTGCAGTAAGTACTGACAATAATGATCTGAGTGATGGATGGCGTATTCGGCAGGGAGCCAATCATCTTTTGCGATTAATTTTTTTAACAGCCTTCCAGAAATTAAAATAAGTTCTCTTTCAGTCAACTGTTTGGCAATGACCTTCGTCATTTCAACTACAAGCTCTCTAAGTGGTTGTAGTTGATCCATTATTAAATATTCATGTATTAGTGAAGGTGACCTTTATAAAGATCAAAGTGGTCTAATTCGTATATTTCGAAATCGGATATGCCCACCATTGAGTTGAAATGCAATTGGCCCACTCTGGTGTGCATCGAGCTCAGCATCAGCTGTGATAACGCCATTTACCTGTGCCACAATCCTATTTCCCTCAGCTCTGATCTCGTAGTTGTTCCACTTTTCTTCGGTTAGGATATTAGTTGAAGGGGGCACATGATTTACGATTGAACCTGTTTGGTTTTGAGGGTTTTCCTCGTTTATATCCCTTATATTAATCTCATATCCACCAGAGGCATTAATTTCATCTGGGCTGTCATTTCGAATAAATATTCCACTATTGGTGCCGGTACTTGGCCAAAATTCAGCTTGGAGCAGAAAATCTGTGTAATAGCCTTTTGTGACCAGATAGGATCTAAAGTCACCAGAGGCTTCTACGTAGTCATCAACTATGTTCCACTCCGCATCACCAACTATATTGAAGCTGCTTAAATCGTGACCAGCAAATAATATCGCCCAATTAGGTTCGCTTAATAATGAGGCTTGAGTGGTCGTTTGAGCTACTTGAGGAGCTGGCATGACCGCAACTTCACCGCTAACCGTTTCTTCGGCGCTTTCAGTAGACATGTCTTGTTCCGGCTGACATGCAATTAGTGATAGGCCTAATAGACAGGTTAATGTGGTTAATGCGCGGTTCATATTCAGCTCCCTTATATTTTTTTAATTAAGCTAATGATGCCCTATCTCCTAGAATACACGACAGCTGGGTTTAGAGCAGCTTTCTGTTCATTCAAGACCAATCTGTAAAGATAGTTAATTATTAAAAATCTATTAGTAAATTGACTTAATTAGAGGCTTTGTCTGATTCGCTTACGACGTAGTCTGTCCACATCTCTATAAAATTGAGCTCCTCTTGCCATAAAAGCCAATACTTGTGGCTACCTTCTA
>DJLG01000152.1:0-1740 GCA_002434915.1 Proteobacteria bacterium UBA6522 | reverse complement strand
TTTTTTGATCAATTTAATACAACTCTAGCGTATATCAGAGAACACCTGCCTTACTCCATGCGTTTTCCACAGACTTATCCACAGTATCTGTGGATGAATATTACGTCTGTAGAAGTGATCAAGAAAATCTCAAGTAAACTTTATCGAGGAGACCGGATATGTTCAACAAGCTCGCCTACCGCAAATGGTGGTTTGGCCGTCATTTGACTCACTATGATGGTTACTCCGAAGTTTAAAAATGCCCCTACTACTCCTATTCCTTCTGGTGAGATACCAAACAACCAATTCTCTGCTACATTCTCAGCCCAAGGGGCACCAGCCCAGGGCAGGAACAAACCCTTGAAGTATTCAATGTACCCATAGGTGAATACTAACCCGGTGATCATTCCAGCGATTGCACCCTCTTTATTAACCCTTTTAGAAAAAATACCAAGTAAAATTGGAGGAAATAGGGAGGCACCGGCAAGCCCAAATGCAAAAGCTACAACTTGGGCAACAAAATCCGGAGGGTAGTAACCTAGATATCCTGCAATAGCAATGGCTATGGCAGCAGAGATGCGCCCGGCAAGTAATTCTTTGCGTTCTGAGATATGGGGCATTAAGACCCCTTTAAGTAGGTCATGGGAGATTGCTGCAGAGATCACAAGCAGCAGTCCAGCTGCGGTCGATAACGCGGCGGCAATACCACCCGCAGCTACTAATGCGATGACCCAATTTGGTAGTAGCGCTATTTCAGGGTTAGCAAGCACAATAATATCTGGGTCTACCGTCAATTCATTGCCATTCCAGCCGAATGATTCTGCCTGACTTGCGAAATCAGGGTTCTGGTCATTGTAATATTGGATTCTTCCATCACCGTTTCTATCATTGAATTGAAGTAATCCAGTTGCTTCCCACGTTCTAAACCATTCCGGCCTTTGTTCATATGCAAGATTTCCGGTTTCTGTTCCTACAGTGCCAGTTTGAATTGTTTGGGTAAGATTTAATCGTGCCATTGACCCAACAGCAGGTGCGGTGAGATAGAGAAGACCAATAAAAAATAGCGCCCAGCCTGCCGAATATCGCGCATCACGAACTTTAGGGACAGTGAAAAACCGAACAAGAACATGTGGTAGACCAGCTGTACCGAACATTAATGCTGCTGCAATACAAAATATATCAAACGTGCTTTTGGTCCCGTCCGTATAAGCAGCAAATCCTAACTCAGTGACTACCTGATCAAGCTTTTCTAAAAGATACATTGAGTCACCCTGGACGGTGCTACCAAAGGCAAACTGAGGTATGGCTGATCCAGTGATCTGAAGCGCGATGAAAATAGCTGGCACGGTATAGGCGAAGATAAGTACGCAGTACTGAGCTATCTGTGTATAAGTGATACCTTTCATTCCACCCAATACAGCATAGACAAAAACAATACCCATACCAAAGATAAGCCCAAGCCCAATAGGCACTTCAAGAAATCTTGAAAAAACGATGCCGACTCCGCGCATTTGTCCTGCAACATAGGTAAATGAAATCACGATTAGACAGATCACTGCGACTATACGTGCTGTACGTGAATAGTAGCGTTCACCAATAAATTCTGGGACGGTGAATTTTCCAAATTTTCTAAGATAGGGAGCAAGTAAAAGAGCAAGTAGTACATAGCCGCCAGTCCAACCCATTAGATAAACTGAGCCGTCATAGCCAATAAATGCGATAAGACCGGCCATTGAGATAAAAGATGCAGCTGACATCCAA
>DJLG01000113.1:4398-16680 GCA_002434915.1 Proteobacteria bacterium UBA6522 | reverse complement strand
CTCACTTGCTGTTATTAAAGTTAGTTTGATATTGTCTGGTTTTAACGTTAAAGATGTAATGAAATGATCAATGGCTAAGGTTAGTTCAACACCACCTACGCCACCACCAACGATTCCAATTTTTATATGGTCCCTTTGTGCGTATATTCGTTCCTGTAGTTTCCCCCAATGATTTAAAAACTGATTAATGGGTTTTACTGGAATGACATTATTTTTTAGATCAGCTATTTGATGCGTGTGTGGAGTAGACCCAACATTGATAGATAGGAGGTCATAGGGAATCGGAGGTTGTTTGCCCAGCAGTACGGTCTGATTTTCAGTATTAATTCCGATGACGTCATCTTGTATGAACCTAGCGTCAGCAAATCTTGTTAATGGGATGAGATCTATGTTTCCTTCGTCAGCGGTGTAATGACCTGCAACTACACCCGGCAACATTCCTGAGTAAGGGGTTTCGATATCTCTATTGATTAATGTTAGTCGAACTCCGGCTATGGGCTGCATTCCAAAAGAGCGTAGAACTGCGACATGGCTATGGCCACCACCTAGTAATACGATATCTTTTAGTGCCGGAGTGTCTTGCATGGGTTGCAGAATATACAGCGGGCTTTAGCTATTGCCTATCATGATTAGGTTTTAGTCATTGCTGGTTGTGCCGCAAGCGGAATTGTCCCGTTTTAAAACAGAGCAGCCAAGCTGCTTCAAGGCCTTTTAGGCAGTATTAACTGCTAGTGGAAGATGGGACTGAGATCGACCTGCCGCAGCATTAACAATCATGTCAGGAGTGATAGGCGCTCGATTAAAATAATATCCACCAAGAGCATCAGATATAGCGCATAAGATTGCCGCAGATGCACAACCTTGAACTGGCTCCCCAACTCCTCTTGCACCTACCGGGTTCTGCGGGTCCGCAATATTAACTGCACCCCATTGCATAGTAGAAGGAACATCAAGGTAGGACATTGGTTTGGCTTGATAAAATCCTACATTAGCGGGCAGTCCGCTTTGGGAATCATAGATATGGCGTTCTGAGCATGCCATACCAAGTCCCATAACTGTGCCGCCCTTGACTTGATTTGATAGTCCCATGGGATGTAATACCGTTCCACAGTCAGCTACCGCGACGTATTCAATAATATCGAATTTCCCTGTTTCAAGGTCTAATTCAATTTCTATAAAACCAGTAGCTATGGCGGGTGCAACCCCCTCATGACGTAGGTTATCTTTTGCTACTCCAATGAGACCTGTTCCTGCAAGTCCCGCAACGGACATGCGTGTAACAGCATGAATATCCTCAGGAGCTTCATGACCTGAGTATTTCCCACCAAGTTCGATAGCTCGTTGGGCTGCTGCAGCAAAAGTTATGTTGGTTGACGGGTCTGACTTCAGAAAAACGGTCTCATCAGTAATGTCATAGTCATCGGCTGATCCACCGAGATCCATCGCGGCTATTTCTTTTAGTTTTTCCAGAGCATCTACTGCAGCTACATAAGCAGTTCGGGTACAAGTGAAGGAGGTGTTGCTACCTGTTTGCGTTGGAGCCCAAGATAAATGTCTACGACTATCTCCACGGACGACGATGCAATTATCCCAACTATATTTTAGAACTTCTGCAGCAACACGCGATGTTGCAGTATGTGAATAGGTACCTAGGTTTCCAACACCAGTATGTATATGAAGTTTGCCGTCAGGGGTAATTCGCACAAGACCGTCATAACTGTTTCGCCCAGCCGAGTGATAACTTTGACCAATCCCAATGCCAGATACCTTAGAGCCATTACGTTGCCCACTGCGTGCACTTCGTTCCTCCCAATTAAAAAGCTCGGCACCCTGCACTAGTGTTTCATCTTGGTAAGCGCTGGTTAGTGGTCCTTGGTTAGCTCCAATTTTTGCATCATTATCGGCAGCATTAATACGCCTTATTGTAAGTTGGTCAATACCCAATTCTGTTGCTGCTTTGTTAAGCAAAGGTTCTATGGCTTGGGCTATTTGATTCTGCCCAGGTCCACGTTGAGGGCCTCGTGGAGGGGTATTGGTCTCCACTGGTATTCCTCGATACCTCATAGCCACAGGTTGATATAGTATAGAGATAGAGTCAGCAGCAGAGTCGTTATCAGTCCAACCTGTATGTGGTCCATTTTCATTAATGATAGAGAGATCCGTCGCTAGTAATCTGCCATCTGCCCGGAACCCCATTTTTAGTCGACCTTGGAACCCTGGACGTGCTGTCCCCAGGCCATACTCCTCAGCACGTGTAATACGTAACATTACTGGGCGGCCAGTTTGTTGGCTTAATAATGCAGGTACTGCCATAGTTGGGTATGGGCCGCCTTTAGAGCCAAAACCTCCACCGCATGTTTCGGCAATATAGACCAGGTTTTCTTGTTCTAGATTAAGTAAGCGGAGTAGCCCTGGGATCATTGAAGCCTGGCTTTGGGATGAACCATGAAGAAAACATTTCCCGTTCTCCCAGTAGGCCATAGAGCTACGTGGTTCCATGCAATGATGTGAGAGGCCTGCCGTTACAAAGCTCTCATCAACGATCACAGCGGCTTGTTCAAATCCTGCTTCAACATCACCATAGGCCCATTCAGTAATTGCTTGCCCCATTGGCAATTGACCTTCCTCAACATCAGCAAAATCTTGTGCGGTCCACTTTATAGTTTGTGTCTCAATTCGGCGACTTGCAACGTTGCCATCACTACGTGCGTTTGGGCCTCCAGGATAAAGGCTATCTAGAGGATCTACAGTGAATGGTAGGGGCTCTAGATCTAGCTCAATAAGGTCAATAGCGTCATGAGCCGTTGTTTCGTCAATGGCCGCAACCGCTAGTATTGGTTCACCCACATAGGATGGTTCATTTGTGAGTATCGGGGTGGCAGGCATTGCAGGCATTTGTGATGAGGGAATATCATCGGCTGTCAGAATTGCAAATACGCCATCCAGAGCTAGTGCAGCTGAGGTATCAATATTTCGGACCCGTGCATGTGGCATAGGGCTTGTAAGTAGTTTTGCAAAGAGCATCCCCTCAGCACGGAAATCTTCCGCATACTTTGCACGCCCAGTGACCTTGCCTCGAATATCTGGCGGTATAAAGTCTTTACCTATTAGTTCATATGCCATGATGACCTCTCCAGTTTCGTATTAGGCAAAAAGTTTCCGTATTTTCACCTAATTAGTTGGTCGCAACAGGGACAAACTTTTGTACACGTTTACCTGTGTTTACCTCAGCTGTATATAGGTTGCCAAAGCTGTCACCAGTGATGTTATGGACCCAGTTGAATTGACCGGCTTGTCTACCACCATGACCAAAAGATCCTACAACTTCCATGTCTTCTCGACGTAGAATCCAGACCTTCATGTTCGCCCCGTCAGCTGCGAAGAGCCATTGTTGTTGTGGGTCTCGGGATAACTCAATATCCCAGGCTGCTCCTTGTACGATTGTCCATGGAGCAAAGACACCTTCTTGTACAAAAGTACCGTCTTTATTGAAGACATGTATTCTGCTACCACCTCGGTCGGCTATATAAACAAGACCATCATTAGAAATTCGAACGGCATGGACCGGGTTATGCCAGGAATCATTGACGGGTGTCATAGTTGAAATATCAATAGTGTCATCAGGGATGTTTCCAAAAGCACCCCAGTGTCTTTTGTATTCGCCGGTATTAGCATCAAACACTATGACTCGCCGATTAAGGTAGCCATCAGCAATGTAGACCTCATTAGTTTCTATATCTACAGTTACGTCAGCTGGTCGTCCAAGATGTTGGGTGTCGTTACTGCCACCTGTTTCATTCCATTGGCCTATTGTCAGAAGATGCTCACCTTCTGGTGTAAATTTCATTACGACATGGTCGCTACTTCCATTGCCACCAATCCATACATTGTTTTCATGGTCTATAAAAATTCCATGTTCCTGAGTTGGCCAATTATCAGACAAGTCCCATCCGGCTGGATCGACTATATTTGCTGAGCCATAAGATGTGTCAAGAACCGATTGTTCTTGATTCCATGTGGGACCACCCCAGGCTTGAATAACTTCACCTTCAGGGTTAAAGGCAATAACTGAGGGAGCCGGATAGCAGCACTCTGTTGCTGGCGGATTTTGTACAGCCCCAAGTTCATGGGCTGTAAGTGACCGAGGGCGCTGAATAATCCATACGTTGTTCTGACTGTCAGTAGCAATGCCAGAGACTTGCCCAAGAATCCAGTCGTTTGGTAATCGCTGAGGCCAAGAGATATCCACCTCAAATTGAGGTGCTTCATCAGCGTTGCCCATATTGGTTGCTGGGGTGTCAATAGTCGCTGGTGCTTGGGCTTGGGAGACGTTAGGTCCACTATTTTCTGAAGAGCAACTTGCAAGTAGTAGCAGTAGTCCGCAGCCCATGCCAAGCTTATATAGGTGTTTTATAGTCATTAAATTTGTTCCCATGGCGATCGAATCTAATAAGTCGACTTGTTTTAGTTCTCCAAGACTAACTGAACCTGGGTTAAGCATCAAAACTATGCTCACTATTTATAGGTAAATCTATGCAATCGACTGCTAAAATAGCTGTGAAACTTGGTTTCGCCCGTTACATTTGAACTAGCTAATAGCTTACAAAATCTCTTCTGCACACCTTTCAGCAGGTAAGGAGCACATCAATGAATATTGTCTTTAAGCCCACTTGTGATCTCTATGATGAATACCTTGATGTTGCTCGGGTTCCAACTGTCTCATTTTTGAACTTGGGTGGTGAAAGACAGTTTTGTGGAACGGTAGTTACCGTAAAGTGTTTTGAGGACAATTCAAGAATCAAAGAGCTTGTAGCTATGGAGGGTAAAGGGAAGGTTATGTTAGTTGATGGTGGAGGTTCTCAACGTTGCGCCCTTGTGGGGGATGTTTTAGCTGGTGAGGCTCAACATGGGGGGTGGGCAGGAATCATAGTATATGGGTCTGTAAGAGATAAGGTTGCTTTAAGCAAACTTAATCTAGGAGTAATGGCTCTTAATGTGACGCCACGGAAATCAGTGCGCCGTGGTGAAGGCCAGGTTGATATCCCGATTCAAATTGGAAATATCTGGTGTGAGTCGGGTGACATTGTCTATGGAGATGATGATGGCATTTTGCTTCTGAACGGCTCATAAGTGATTAGCGGCCTTTCGTTTTTTTAAAGCAGGTTAGTTGCTCCAATTGCTCGTAGACCTGGCATGAGGTCACCAATAAACGATGCGGGCCAGGGAACCCTAAGCAGTTGATGAAAAAGCAAATAAGAGACGCTCCATGAGCCTAAACCCACAGCTAGTGTCATTTTCCAGCTTTCTTTTGATTCTATGCGTAGGTAGCTAATTAAAAATATGAGTATTGCAGGTAGCAACCCAATCAGTAGAGCAGTTGTGAGAGTTAACAGGCACCAGGAAAAATAGCCAGTAGTTCGTCGTCTAATTTCACTGTTACTTAGGTGATCTAGTTCCGATGGCGTATCTGAATTTTTTATATTGGATCCAGATTTCCCATGAGTCATTGCTGGGTCGATTGACTCTGTTCTAAGCCATAATGTTGCAGCTAGCTGCCAGCTTACGAGGAAAAGCCCTAGCCAGCCGATGACCTGTGGCACCAGTTTTGCACCGAAATCCCATTGCCAAGAACCAACGATGGCAATTAAAAAGAATATGATAATTGCGAGATTAAACCAGAACGTCGTATCAATACTATTTGGCTTGAATCGAATCACATAACGCATGTCTTTTTTTCGACGCCGCTTTATCAGGTCGGTAATGAAAGGTTTTAAAATGCTGTAGGCAGTTATCAGTAATACCCCTATGACGATTGGCCTAGATAACCAGTCAGCGCCATAGCGTTGAAAGGAAATAAACATATAGCGTTCTAAAAGCCCGCCAAGCACAAGTCCGAGTAATAGAGGGGGCCTTGGCCAGTCTGCTCGTTTCATCACCCAGCCAAGTAATCCAAAGCCAAGTAATGCAAATATATCCCCCCACTGTCGGGTTGCTTGAAAGGCGCCAATGAAAATAATTGAAAGTACGACAGGCGCTAGAACACCAACTCTGATTCGTGCAATTGCTGCTAACTGTCGTGCAAAGATGAAACAGATTCCACACCCAAGGACATTGGCTAATGCAACTGTCCAAACCAGGGTGTATGTCACATCTAGTCGAGTCGTTAGCATGTCAGGCCCTGGAGAGAGCCCATGGATCAAAAATGCGCCAAGTAACAACGCCATGGCAGCAGTAGCCGGGACACCAAAAGCAATAGTAGAGACAAGGGCACCACCTTCTTTGGCATTGCTCGAACTTTCTGATGCGATTACTCCTCGTACATCACCTTTACCAAAAGTTTCTGAAGCACCTTTCTCTGTCCGCATGGCATGACCATAGGCAATCCAAGGTATTACTGGTGCCCCAATACCCGGTACAGCACCTAAAACACTTCCAATTCCGGATCCACGCAATACGATAGAAAAATTTGATATCGTGTCTTTAACTCCATCTAGTTGTCCCCATGTGCTAGTTACACCATGTTCTTTGCGCATGGCCTTTCCGGCAATTGTCATCTCCGCTATTTCTGGAATTGCAAATAGACCAAGTGCTAGGGGAACAAGTGGTATGCCCTCAAGTAGGTATAAAGACCCAAAAGTCCAACGTTCAATCGCAGTGTTTGGTTCCTCGCCAACAGTTGCAATCATTAGGCCAACCGCTGCGGCTGCAAGCCCTTTGAGCGGATTACCACCACTGAGCACACCTATTAATGACAATCCAAATATGCAAAAAGCTAGAAGCTCAGGTGAACCAAAACTAAGAATGAATGGTCGTAAAATAGGAATACTTAAGGCAAGAAAAAGTGCACCGCAAAGCCCGCCCAGCAGCGATGCAGAGAAAGCAGCACCAAACGCACGGGCTGCAAGACCTTGTTTGGCCATAGGGTGACCATCCAGTATTGTGGATGCTGATCCAACGGTTCCTGGTACGCCAAATAATACGGCTGGAATGGTGTCTGATGTAGCAACAACTGCTTGTAGCCCGACTAAGAATGCCAGCGCTGTGAATGGGTCCATATCAAATGTAAAAGGGAGAAGTAATGATAGACCAACGATCCCGCTAAGCCCTGGAATAACGCCAAGCGATAGCCCAATAATCACGCCTAACGCGACAATTACGACACGTGAGGGATCAAAGACAATTTCAAGAGCGCTTAGTGCCATCTCAAACATAATTTTATCTGCCGTCGAGTCCTAAAATTGATTTTGCTTCAGACAGAATTGTGTCTGGTGTATCTAGGGATGTTTCCACAAAAAGTGTTAATTCACTACCTGAGGTTGGCTGTAGTTCTGCCCTAACTGTTAAGCCGATTGCTTGAATAAATTCCGGATCATTCATGAGTGAATTAAATGCTGTTCGCAATGTTTCTACTCGGTTAATTGGAACCTCAGGTGGTGCAAACAAGGGCCAGCCCATCTGAGACCCTATCTCAATAAAATCCACGAGCGCCCTTTGCCTGGTGCTAGAGACTAATTGCCGAAGATATGGAACGCCAGGTACTGCTAGTGGATCGGGTGGCCCCATATATAGTAGTGGTGTTATTCGATTATCAGCAAGCCAATCAGGACGTGTTATAGCCCAGGCCTGAAGGCTACTTGATTGCCCATGAACCTCTCCTCTTTCCATAGCAAAAACAACATCATTACTGCTTTCATAGCCAGCAACGATGTTGAACTTTAGGTTGAGTAGTGCCTGCGCCATCATTGGGAACTGATGAGCAGGGGAGCCGCGTCCTGTTGTTCCTATAAATAGTTCTGTGTCTTTGGCTTGTTCAATGGTAGTAGCGGGAGACGTACTCATCACCGAAATAATTCCTGTATATTTCAGTGCGGACCCAATCCAGTTGAGTTTTCGTCCATCAAATCTGGCTCTTCTTGGTTCCATCATTTGTGCAGTGATAATGCCGGGGAGCGAGTAACCTAGAACGGAACCATCTTTTGGCGCTGAGCGGTAAAGGTAGTTGGTCATTGTAACGCTCCCTCCGCCAGGAAGGTTTTGTACAATTATTGCGGGGTTGCCGGGAATATGTCGCTTGAGATGTTCTGCAATAACCCGACTAGAAATGTCTGTTGTACCACCTGCGCCTGATCCAACAAGGATCGTTATTGTTCGACCAGCATAAAAATTTTCTGCTGTTTGAGAAAAACTAATACTGCTAGCTAGAAGAAACAGTAATAAAAGGTAATATTTTTTTATTTGCAACTGACGGCCTTCTTATTACATGTAGTGCTCCTTATAGTTTATTGTTTATCTTTTTTGTGGGGAAGGATATTTTCTAAGTAATGAATGCTAAAACCAATCTTTCTTATCCAGATTTTCAAGATCACCTCGCTGAGTTAGAGTCACGCGGCCTTTTGAGGCGGGTAGATCGGCCTATTAACAAGGATACTGAGTTACACCCATTAGTGCGGTGGCAGTTTCAGGGTGGATTACCTGAATCAGAGCGTTCTGCATTTTTATTTACGAACGTTACTGATGGAGAAGGTAGAAAGTACGATATGCCGGTCGCGGTTGGTGCGCTTGCAACAACCCCAGAAATTTATGCGATAGGAATGGGCGTTTCAGTTGAAGACATTGGTTCTAGGTGGCTGCATGCTATCGCAAACCCTATTACACCAGTAGTAATTGAGCAGCCCCCATGCCATGAAATTATTGTACAAGGCGAGGCTTTAAAAAGTGGAAATGGTCTTGAAAGCCTTCCCGTTCCAGTCTCCACGCCTGGTTATGACTCAGCACCTTATTTAGTCGCAACAATAGTGATTACGGAGGATCCAGAAACCGGGGTCCGTAATATGGGAACATACCGTGGGGCACTTAAGGCATCTGACAGGCTAGGTATAAGGATGGCAACACGCGTAGGAGGTGCTGGAGGGTACCTTCATTGGCAAAAGTATAAGGAACGTGGAGAGCCTATGCCTTGTGCCATCGCTATTGGTGTGCCACCTGCTATAGCCTACAGTGGCCCACAAAAATTGGCAGTTGGTCAAGATGAGATGGGAGTTGCAGGGGGTCTTGTTAATTCTCCAATTCGGGTCGCAAGGGCTATTACGGTGGATCTTGAAGTTCCTGCCGATGCAGAAATTGTGATTGAAGGGCTTATAGATACAGAATTACTCGAGCCAGAAGGGCCATTTGGTGAGAGTCATGGTTACGTTGCATTAGAAGACTTCAATATGTCTATGCAGGTGACTGCAATTACCAGAAAACGCTCTCCTGTCTTAGCCTCTATAGTAAGTCAAGTTACCCCAAGTGAGTCGAGTGTTATTAAACGTGTTGCGTATGAGCCTCTTTTTTTGACGCACCTAAGAGATGAGTTAAAGGTAGGTGGAATACTTAGCGTAACAATGCATGAGGCGCTGACGAATATTAGGCCTGTGATTTTTCTTCGTTTTGAAGATGGTACGCCACAGGCGGAAATTTGGAGGGGGCTTGAGGGTGCATCAACCTTACAAGCGCAATGTGGGAAAATAGTTATTGCCCTTAGCAGTGACATTGACACTCTAAACATGGACGCTATTTTTTGGTCCCTTGCTTATCGCATGAATGCTGCTGATGACCTGCGAATCGTAAAAGGCAGGAAACGTGGACATGGCCCAAAAGGGAGTCAAGGTGAAGAATCAGGCATCCTAGTGGATGCGACACGTAAAACTAAGATGACACCATTAGCTTTGCCGGCTCGAGAATATATGGAAAATGCCCGCGTCATCTGGGAAGAGTTAGGTTTACCAAAGTTATCACCTAAGGTTCCTTGGCATGGATACTCTATGGGTGATTGGAGTGATGTTTGGGAAGATTTTGCTCAGAACGCAGTCAATGGTCGGTGGGCGGAAAGCGGAGCTCAAACTTTAGATCGTCGACGTTCAGGGGTGGTGCCGGAGACGCCTGCAAGGGTGGTTGAGAATAATGATTAATAAATTGTATTTATGACAGCCGGTTTCGATCAAGATAGTTTTAAATCCATTGGTAAGCCTATACCTCGTAAAGAAGATGAGAGGCTTCTTCGTGGCCAAGGTCAATTCAGTGATGACTTTAATCTTGATGGACAAGTTTATGCGGTGATAGTCCGTTCCTTTTATCCTCATGCATATATCCGGGATATTGACGTGTCTGCTGCAAGTGAAATGCCCGGGGTTTTATTAGTGCTTACGGGTATTGATTGTAAAGAAGAGGGTATAGGGCCTATTTCACACAATCCGGTACCTTCAACTCGCTCTGACCTTAAACTTACAGCGCCAGATGGCGGCAAAATTTTTGAAGGTCCTCACGAGCTTTTGTCCGTTGATAAAGTACGTTATGTAGGTGAGCCTATAGCAATGGTGATTGCTGAAACTCGAATGCAAGCAACTGATGCCGCGGAAGCTGTTTTCGTAGATTACGAACCAGTTCCGTGGGTTGCTGATAGCCAGGATGCTACAAGTAAAGATGCGCCAAGTGTTTGGGATAATGTTCCTGATAATATTTGTGTTGATACAACTTTTGGTGATGAAAAGACTACTGATGCTGCCTTTGATAAGGCGGACCATATTGTTCGAATGCAGTTCAACATTGGAAGGGTTACAGGTGTTCCTTTGGAGCCCCGAGCGGCACTAGCTGATTTTAATCCTGCAAGTGGGCGTTATACGTTGTATGCAGGTAGTAACGGAGCAGTTCGGCACAAGCATCAGATTGCAGCAACACTAGGAGAAAACCCAGAAAACCTCAGGATCTTATGTTTTGATGTAGGCGGCAACTTCGGCACTAAAAACCGTGTGTATTCAGAGTTTGTTTTGACTCTTTGGGCAGCAAAAAAACTGTGTCGAGCGGTAAAATATACAGCTACGCGGGCCGAATCATTTTTGAGTGACTACCAGGGACGCGACCTCAAGACTAGTGTTGAACTGGCTTTGAGTGAGGATGGTCAGTTCTTGGGTTATAGGGCATGCAACCTAAGTAATGTTGGGGCATGGATAGTATCGCTTTCCCCTCTTGGTAAAGGCATCGCGCTTGTAACAGGGGGTTATGCCATACCCACAGCAACTGCACAGGCAAGGGCGGTCTTTACTAATACTGTTCCTACCCAAGCTTACAGGAGTTCGGGTCGCCCCGAGGTATGCCATTCTCTTGAGCGATTAATTGACACTGCCGCGTATGAGTATGGTTTTGATCCGATTGAACTTCGACGAAAAAACCTTATACGATCCAGCGCTATGCCATATACCAATCCGCTTGGAATTACTTATGACAGTGGCAACTATAAAAAGAGCATGGACATCGCGCTTGAGCTCATTGATTGGTCAAATTTTTCAGATCGAGAAATGAAAGCGTGTTCTCGTGGAAAGTTGTTAGGTAGAGGGTTTGCAAACTATGTCGAGTCCTCAATTGGTGCTCCAGGAGAACGCACTGATATTACGGTCAGGCCAGAGGGCATTGTTGAAATTGTTATTGGGACTCAGCCGACAGGTCAGGGTCAAGAAACTAGCTTTGCTCAGGTCGCTGCTGATTTTATGGGGATTGATGTCGATCTTGTGAAAATTATTATTGGAGATACTGATGTCGTGAAATCTGGTGGTGGATCGCACTCAGGCCGATCTATGAGGCAGGCTGGGACGGTCATTTATCTTGGTTGTCAGGATTTAGTGGATAAGGCCAGGAGAATTGCAGCTATTATTTTGGAGGTTGATAGTGAAGAAGTAGAGATGTTGAATGGCTCTTTTATCGTTCCTCGGCTCGCTAAAACTATCGGTTGGTTTGAGATTGCCAAAGCATCCAGATCACTTGATTTACCAGATGATCTTGCAAATGGCCTTACGGTTACGCGAGAAAATGAAATGGACGTTGCGGTATTTCCAAATGGATGTGCTGCCTGTGAGGTTGAGGTAGATCCAGATACCGGCGTGGTGACCGTAGAGCGTTATGTTGCCGTTGATGATGTAGGTCGTGTAATCAATCCTTTAATTGTTGATGGGCAGACACATGGTTCTATAGCAACTGGCCTTGGCCAGGCGCTTTTTGAACAATGCGTTATTGATTCTGACTCTGGTCAGCCTATCACTGGATCATTGATGGACTATACTTTGCCTAGAGCCCATGATTTGCCAATGTTTTCAACGGCTTTCAATGAGGTATTTTCGCCAACGAATCCATTAGGCATTAAATCTGGAGGCGAAGGGCCAACAACATCGGCTCTTGCAGTGGTCATTAATGCCATTGTGAATGCGCTTAGGGTTTACGGTGTTCAAGATATTGAGATGCCGGCTACTCCTT
>DJLG01000113.1:0-3975 GCA_002434915.1 Proteobacteria bacterium UBA6522 | reverse complement strand
GCACCAAATTTACCAATTTTTGTTGGACTTAAGTTTGGATTATTTGAAGCTGTGGGGCTGGATATTCAATTAGAGACAACTCCCAGTTCAATTTATCAAATAGAAAACCTAGTGAAAGGCAATTTCCATATAGCTGGTACCGCTTTTGATAATGTAGTTGCCTATCGTGAAGGGCAGGGTCCCATTGCATTTGATGAACCACCCGATTTGGTTGCCTTTATGGGCGCAACCCGTATTGAGCTTTCTTTTGTGGTTTCGCCTGATATAGGAACCTATGAGGATCTGAAAGGCTGTTCTATTGCATTGGATGCCCTTGCAACAGGGTTTGCTTTTGTGCTCTACGACATGATGGATAGAGCAGGACTATCAATTGATGATTGTAATCTGGTTCCAGTTGGAGCCACGCCGAAGCGTTGGGAATCAGTTCGCTCCGGAGAACATGTAGGAACTCTGACTATAGAGCCTTTTACAAGTATTGCCATTGCGAACGGGTTTCGTGTTTTGCAAAGCAGCCTTAATACAATGCCAAATTATCAGGGCGGTATTTTTGCAGTAAACCGTGCCTGGGCGGCAAACAATGCTGAGAAAATAGATAGTTTTATTAAAGGTTATCTGACCTCATTAGAGTGGACCCTGGATCCCAATAATTATGAGAAGGCAAAAGAAATTCTTCTGGAGAACATGCCTGCTATCAAACCGGGTGTGGCTGATGCGGTTATGCAAAAGCTTTTAAATCCCGCTACTGGCCTTACTCCAGCTGGCGAGATGGATATTGCAGGTATTGATGCCGTACTTGGCTTGCGGTCTCGATATGCTAAGCCATCGAAGCAACTGCTTGATCATTCTGCTTATATTGATCTCAACGCCTATATGAATATTGAAAAGTTTCATAGATAGTTGCTTAGGTTATAAAAAGCAGTGGTATTGAGTCCGTTCAAGTCCTATGCTTAAAGGAGTGTCCGCGGGCGCCTGGGCTCGCCTAACTGGAGGTTGAAAACATGAAGTCGCAAGACAAGCCTTTATCAGATATAGCCGAAAAGAAAAAAAATGAAGGCAAGGGTGTTAATCGTAGGCAATTTCTTTCATCTGCTACTGCCGCAGGTGTAGTAGCTGCATCTGTAACTGCACCTAATAAAGCAATAACTCAGGAATCTACTGAGACCTCACATGCTGCGATAACTCCTCCAAGTGCACAGCAGGAAGCAATGGAGTATGACGTACCTGTTGGATACAGTGCTGAGGAAGCAGAGCAATACTTTGTTAAGAATCCTGGTTCTGATTTTATGGTAGATGTGCTTAAGGAATTGAAATTTGATTACATCACCACAAACCCTGGGTCTAGCTTCCGAGGTATTCATGAGTCAATAGTGAATTATGGAGGTAATAAATCTCCTGAGCTGATTGAGGCTACTCATGAAGAGATAGCTACTGCTATGGCTCATGGGTACTACAAAATTACAGGTAGACCTCTTGCCATGCTTGCCCATGGAACAGTCGGGTTACAGCATGCTGCGATGGCTGTTTATAACGCTTGGTGTGATCGTAGTCCAATGGTTATTCTTGCTGGCAATCATCTTGATGTTGCTCATCGGCGCCCGGGAGTAGAGTGGTCACACTCAGCGCAGGATTGTGTAAGGGTTATTCGTGATTATATTAAATGGGACGATAGCCCAGTTTCTTTACAACATTTTTCTGAGTCTATGGCTCGTGCTTATAAGATTGCTATGACACCACCGATGGGTCCTGTTGCGATTGTGTTGGAGGGACATCTCCAGGAAGCAGAGCTCGGTAATCAACAGGCTCCTATACCTGGAATGACGCCTACCCAGCCGCCTAGTGGTGATACCAATGCAGTTGATGAAGCAGCTCGTTGGTTGGTAGAGGCTGAAAACCCGGTAATAGTGGTTGATTTGATGGCTCATGATCAAGAGGGAGTCGAACGTTTAGTTGCTTTGGCAGAAGCATTACAGGCGCCAGTAGTAAATCAGTTCGGCCGGATGAACTTTCCAAGTAATCATTATTTATCTCAGGCCGCAAATGTTGTGGCACAGGCAGACGTTATTCTGGGATTAGAGCTCTACGATACGTGGGGAACCATTAATAACATGCGGGATCGTGTTCATAAGGATGTTCAAAGAAGAGCCCGGCCAGATGCTCGAGTAATAGATATTGGTGTAAAAGACCTGTTCACAAAATCTAATTACCAAAGCTTTCAGCGTTATTTTTCTACTGATCTATCTATTGCAGGTGATGCGCAGACCACGCTACCCGGGTTAACAGAGGCGGTTCAATCTGCTATGTCCAGTGCAAGACGTGCTTCCAATCCAGAGAGAAAGGCGCGTTGGCAAGCGGCACATATTCGTCAGCGAGAGCAAGACAGAGATTGGGCGCGTTATGGATGGAATGCGAGTCCTGTTAGTACGGGCCGACTCTATGCCGAACTATGGAATGTCGTTAAGGATAAAGACTGGGCGCTCGTATCGGATGATGGTCAACAAAATCGTTGGGCGCGGCGACTATGGCCAATAGACAAACACTATCAGTGGATCGGGCGATCTGGTGGTGCTGGTCTAGGGTATGGTGCCCCATCTGCACTGGGTGCCGCACTAGCACATCGTCCTGAGGGTCGCATACCAATTAACGTGCAGCGTGACGGCGATATGATGTATGTGCCTGGTACGTTTTGGACTGCTGCACACCACAACATTCCAATGTTGACGGTAACTCATGACAATCAAGGTTACCATCAGGAATTTATGCACTTGCAACGAATGGCTGCCAGACGGCAGAGAGGAGTTGATGGCAGTTCATGGATTGGAAATGAACTGCGCAACCCTGAAATAGACTTAGCAAAAGTGGTTGAGGGTATGGGTGTCTGGTCAGAGGGTCCCTACTCGAACCCGAAAGATATAGGTCCGGCAATTGCACGAGCACTTGATGTTGTGGAGGCAGGCGAGCCAGCCTTTGTTCATGTGCAAACTCAGCCTCGATAGGGAGTTCCGATGATTATTACAAAGGGTTTTTACCCAATTCTTGGGTTAGCGGCTATATTTTTATGTTGTGGGAAGGCTATAGGCCAAGACTCTGAGGATGTGGTGACAGGTCAGGCACTTTATGAAACTTACCAGTGTTGGCAATGCCATAGCTATCAGGGGCAGGGTGGAGCACATGGCCCAAGAATTGCACCTACACTGTATCCTTTTGAAGCATTCTCACAATTTGTACGACGCACTAATTTGATGCCCGCTTATTCCCCAAATGTGCTTAGCGATCAGGATCTCAGACTAATCTATGACTATGTTCGTTCAATTCCAGAGCCACCCTCTCTTGAAGAGATACCCGAGCTAACATTCTAATATTGGTGCGTATTGTTCTGACTGATTTGTAGGAGATATTTATGTTAAGACGACATTTTCTTCAGGCTTCAGCGCTGCTTGGAGCAAATGCTGGCTTGAGTGGTGTTGGAATGACGTCGGCTCGTGCTCAGATAGCTGGTTCAGGTAGTGGGCCTTACCGCATTCTTATGTCTGGTTATGGGCCACCAACAACCAGTTTTAGCTTAGCCCTTAAACGAATAGGCGATCGACTTGAGGAACGGTTCGGAGATGAAGTGGACGTTAGATACGTTTATAACATCATGGATCTTGGTTATCGTGGGCTAGATATTCTTCAGCTTGTGGAGGAGGGTGTACTTACCCTTGGTTACCAATCCAGTAGTTATCTTACCGATCGAGTATCTGATCTTAGTTTAGTGGATTTGCCATTTCTTTTTACAGACAATATTAGTGCGCGTGAGGCTATGGATGGGCGTTTAGGCGAACTACTTACTGAGAGTATTGAGTCACAGACCAACTATCGGATTCTCGGATATTTTGAAAATGGGTTAAGGCATATTTCTAACCGCGTAAAACCTGTCAGGGCTCCATCTGACTTGGAAGGTATGACAATACGCGTTCTACCAAGCCAGGTGCATGC
>DJLG01000002.1 GCA_002434915.1 Proteobacteria bacterium UBA6522 | reverse complement strand
CCTTATTTGATTATTGACTAATTAGCCAATAATTACATATCGAAAAAACCGTCATCATCTGGTCTCGCCTGATGACCATCCCAATCTTTGATAGTGCCATCTCTAGCCTGCAGGAAGCCTAGAAGACAGCCGGGACCACCATCCCTGAGCTGATGGCAACGCACTTTAAGCGTATCTCCTTGGCCTATGTAATCATAGGTAACGCCAAGTCTTGATAAGCTGACGCGATTTGTCGCCTCAAGTGCCCATTCAACCTTCTCACCATTCTCATCTGTAACTTCTAAAAAAATCCACGAATGCGGATTAATAAGATGCACTTCATTCACAACACCTTCTAGGTCTATAAATGTCTGTTCATAATTACCATGAGAATGATGCGCCCATGCTGGCAATGACAGAATCATCACTACAGCCCCAATAAATCCAAATAACTTAGAAGTCATATCTACCCTCCTTAGAAGGCCTCATTATAACAAACGTTTTTTATTGATTTAACAAGTAAGACCTTAACGCCTACGAGGCGGAAGGTCCGTCCACTCTCTCATAGAGTTATGATAATAATATTCATAACGTAAATTTGCCCCATCCTCATCAAGAAAACCTAAAGACTGCTGGAAAAAACCTGGTCCTCTCACACCCTCAGGAGCTGTGGCCTCTATGATATATAGGCGATCATAGTGAAGATACAAGGATGCAAATGTTCTTGATTGATCAGGATTAGTAAGCTGAATTTGCAATCCTTCTACAAGATTTGTGAAATTCCACATAAAGTGAGTAACCTCTGCATCTCGCTGAAAATACTGCCATGCCCCATATACCATAGATCCCTGAGTATCTACTCGCCAATAACCAACACCTGTGGTAAGGCTTCCAAGGCAGGTCTCAGCTCCCTCAGGGCAATCAATTTCACCAAGTCTCTCGGCATGTATTCTTTCTGCGTCTCGATAATCAACCACCGTCATTGAATAACGCCCTCGTGGGCTTTCTGAACTAAAAACACGCGCAGGTAACATAGCGCCATATTCAGATTCCCAGGTGGTTTCTTCTATTGTTGGTTCACTTGGAAAGTTGAGAAAAAAACCATCTTCATAACCGCTGTATTCAATCCACCCTTGAGCCACTGAAGCTCCTGACATAAATAGCAGCATTGCAAATGGAAACAGATAACTAGATTTTGGCATTTTTTCTATCCTTTTTTTGCCTATAACCACCGAATGCATAACAATCGGCTAATGTTAATTATGTGCGAAGTTTACCGAGTAAACGAGATCTATGAAACATAAATAATAAGTTGAGCTCAAGGCATCAGGGCAAATCTCCCTGGTCCTACTACACTTAAAATCAGTAGCCCACCAATAACAGCTAGGTGTGCTAGAGCAAACCGGCTTTGCAAAAGTCGTTCTTCTCCTTCTGGTAAAGCCCAAAAATTGTGTACGCGCCAAGTAGCGATCAATGTAAATAAAGCAAGCAATAAAGCAGCTTCACTGACAAATACACCAAAAACAAGACAACTTGCGGCAATAAGATGGAATGTAACTGTCATTATGACAGCGATAATTGGAAATGGTATTCCAGCATTCTTAAATTCTTCGAGAGCTTTATGAAAATAAACACCCTTATGGAAGCCGCTAATAAGATAAACCAAACTTAGGCAAAGTCTACCTATTAGCAAAGAAACGGATATCACAGGCTCGTTCATTTCTCAGAGAGCCATAAAGTTCAGACTAGCGCCTTAAGTTCACAGCTCTGCAGACCAGTCTTTCTCTTCAAGAATAGTTCTAATCTTATGCAAGAACGCGGCTGAATAAGACCCATCAATAGCTCTGTGATCAAAGGACTGGGACAAGATTCCGATAGGACGAATTGCAATAGAATCTCCGGTTGAATCTTCTATAACAACCGGCCGCTTCTTAATAGCATCAATTGATAAAATACCAACCTGAGGTTGATTGATAATCGCTCCAGTGAGCAATGTCCCAAAAGAGCCATTATTAGAAAGAGTATAGGTTCCACCGGAGAGCTCATCTGCTGAAAGACTCCCCTCTCGAGCGCCCATACTGATTTCATGAATACGTCGAGCCAAGCCTAGAACAGTCAATCCATCTGCATCAAAAATCACAGGGGCAACCAAACCCTCAAAATTCAGGTCTACTGCAATTGATAGGTGTATTCCTTTATGCA
This sequence comes from Proteobacteria bacterium UBA6522, assembly GCA_002434915.1. GTDB lineage: Bacteria > Pseudomonadota > Gammaproteobacteria > Steroidobacterales > Rariloculaceae > UBA6522. The sequence goes on along the minus strand of DJLG01000002.1, from coordinate 626 downwards.
GAACGAGCTCTTCACCGTCAACACTTCCATTTAGTCGCGGAAAATCCCTTAAGGCCAAGCATGTAGCTCTCGCTATAAATGGCAAGTAGGTTAATGAATAACCATTATCCGAACGCCAACTCTCCTGATGGAGAGTTCTGGCTGCATCCACACAACTAAAATCAGCTTCTACTGCCTGAAGAACATGTGGGCTTGTCGTCTTGGAACGAACCATATGCTCAGCCGTTACGCGACGGATCCGATCAAAGGGAATTCGGGAACTATCACCTATTGGCTTCGGTACCGGTTTGATAGATGGTTTAGTTACGCGATTATCTAGAAAACCCATAATATCGCTTCTTGTAATGCGACCATCTCTACCAGAACCTAGCACCTCCTGAGCATTAATCTCATGCTCAGCAAGCAAGCGACGCACCACTGGAGAAAGCTTTAATCTTCGTTCTGTCTTAATAGCTTTAGCAGGACTCACAACTTGTTGAGTTTTTGGTAAATCCGCTGTGGAATCATTTTTTATGGGCTCTGGTGCAGAAACTTTCTTTTCAGCATCAGCGGGCTGTTCAGGTGAACCACTATTAGCATCCTTATTGTTAATAATAGCCAGCGTAGTTCCGACATCCACTGTTTCA
>DJLG01000078.1 GCA_002434915.1 Proteobacteria bacterium UBA6522 | reverse complement strand
AATATAATTAAAAAATTAAACTGCTGAAATACTGCAAACGTCTACCTAACAAGAACAATCAAAAAATTTGACCTAACCTATACACATCATGTGATTAGGGACAATGTTTGACATACGAATTTATACAAGTGGGATTTTACGGTGTCAAATAGAATATCTAAAACTAATGTGGTAGCACTGTCTTTACCCCTTCAGATAGAGGTTCTCTTTCCTCGTTTGGCAAGGGCTTATCAGCCTGCGGTGATGGTGGATGCTGCAACGCAAATTCGAAAACCTCATCGATCCATTTGACGGGAAGAATGTTCAATTTGTCCTTGATGTTCTTTGGAATTTCTGTCAAATCTTTTACGTTGTCCGACGGTATTAAAACCGTATCTATCCCTCCTCTGTGCGCTGCTAGCAACTTCTCCTTCAACCCTCCAATTGGAAGTACTTCGCCTCTCAAAGTAATTTCTCCTGTCATAGCAACATTAGATAGAACGGGTATGTTTGTCAGCGCCGAAACCAATGATGCGCACATTCCAATACCAGCAGATGGCCCATCCTTTGGAGTTGCCCCTTCTGGGACATGTATATGAAAATCATTTTTATGATGAAAATCATTTTCGAGTCCAAGCACTCCAGCACGACTCCGAACAACCGTCATAGCCGCCTGAATAGACTCCTGCATTACCTCACCTAGTTGGCCAGTATGAATAAGTTTTCCCTTTCCTGGAATAATTGCAGCTTCTATACTCAATAGCTCACCACCTACCTCGGTCCAAGCTAATCCAGTCACTTGGCCTACACGATCTTTCTCTTCAGCCCGACCATATCTAAATTTCGAAACACCAAGGTATTTTTCAAGATTTCGATTACTAACTCTCACCATACCTTTAAGGGGTTTAAGAAGCAGAGCTTTTACCACCTTGCGACACACTTTTGATAATTCTCTTTCTAAATTCCTGACGCCCGCTTCACGAGTGTAATAACGTATTGCACCTAAAATGGCTGAGTCTGCAATTCTTAACTCATCATCCTTAATACCATTGTTTTTTATCTGTTTTGGTAGCAGATAATTCTTTGCAATATTGAGCTTTTCATCCTCTGTATATCCAGCTAGCCGGATAATTTCCATTCGGTCTAAAAGTGGCGCAGGAATATTAAGACTGTTTGCTGTACAAACAAACATAACCTCAGACAAATCAAAATCAACCTCTAAGTAATGATCATTGAAGGTGGAATTTTGTTCTGGATCAAGAACTTCGAGCAAAGCAGAAGATGGATCTCCTCGAAAATCCATAGACATCTTATCTACTTCATCCAAAAGAAACAGTGGATTTCTAACTTTAACTTTGCTCATATTCTGAACGATTTTTCCTGGCATTGATCCAATATAAGTTCTTCTGTGCCCACGGATCTCAGCCTCGTCCCTTATACCTCCCAGTGACATACGGACAAATTTTCTATTGGTAGCTCTAGCAATGCTTTGTCCCACAGATGTTTTACCTACGCCTGGCGGGCCAACCAAACAAAGTATTGGGCCCTTAAGCTGTTTAACTCTTTGCTGAACAGCAAGATATTCAAGAATACGTTCTTTGACTTTTTCAAGACCGTAATGGTCTTTTTCAAGCACTAATTCTGCTTTTTCTAAACTCTGAAAAACCCTTGATCGTTTCTTCCAAGGAGCTTTTAATAACCAATCTATATAATTTCTAACAACGGTTGCTTCAGCTGACATGGGCGACATGAGCTTGAGCTTATTAAGCTCTGAGGTAGCTTTCTCTTTAGCCTCTTTGGGCATACCTGCCGAATCTATGTTCTGCTCTAGTTCTCCCATTTCATTAGGAACGTCCTCAATATCAGTCAGCTCTTTCTGTATAGCCTTCATTTGTTCATTTAGGTAATACTCGCGCTGACTTTTCTCCATCTGGTTCTTAACACGCCCTCGGATACGTCTTTCGATACGCAAAACATCTATCTCACCTTCAATTTGTCCTAGCACGTGCATTAGCCGCTCTCTGACATTATGCATTTCCAGTATTTTTTGCTTATCTGCTAACTTGAGAGACATATGGGCCGCAACTGTGTCAGCTAGTCTCCCTGGCTGATCTATGCCTGTCAGTGAAGTTAAAATTTCCGGGGGGATTTTCTTGTTTAGTTTGACGTATTGCTCAAAACGAGACACCACAGAGCGAGAGAGAACATCCATCTCCTTAGCATCATATGTCTCCACATCATCATTAATCTCTTCTATTTCAGCCGAAAAGTAAGCATCTATGTCCATCTCAACTAAACGGATACGCTTAGAACCTTCGACTAAAACCTTCACTGTTCCATCAGGGAGCTTTAGAAGCTGCAAAATCTTAGCTAATGTTCCAATTTCATAAACATCATTGTTTTGAGGATCGTCTGTATCAGCCTTCAACTGCGCTACAAGTAATATCTCCTTACTAGCTGACATGGCTTCATCTAAAGCCAAAATTGACTTCTCTCTACCCACGAATAGTGGGATCACCATATGGGGGTAAACAACAACATCTCGTAGCGGAAGCACAGGCAAACGCTTAGTATTTGATTGATTCTTACTCGGAATGGGGGTGTTTTCCAACACAAACTCCTAAAATGAAAGGCTTATAGATAGTTCTAGATTATTAAGTATTTAGGGTCAAACTTATAAAAACTCAACCCCACAAACTTTTCATTGCAAGCAGACTTGGGTGTAAGGCAATAGTCTTCAGATCAAACAGTAAGTCCAATTTAGCAGCGATCATCTCCCACTGCCGTTTTCTCCTTTGACTCATAGATAACATAGGGCGTTGTTTCCCCTGCTACAACTGTCTCATCGACGACGATCTTTGTTGCGTTTTCCATAGAAGGCAAGTCATACATAGTATCCAGAAGAACTTTCTCTAAAATCGTACGCAATCCTCGAGCCCCCGTCTTACGAAGCATTGCTCTATTAGCAATTGCTCTAAGCCCATCTTCCCGTAACTCAAGCTCTACATCTTCCATCTCGAAAAGCTTTTGATATTGCTTAGTTAAGGCATTCTTTGGTTCTATAAGAATTTGCACAAGAGCGTCTTCATCTAGTTCCTCAAGGGTTGCCACTACGGGCAAGCGGCCTATGAATTCAGGTATCAGACCATATTTAATAAGGTCCTCTGGCTCCACATTAGACAGCACCTCTCCAAGATTCTCATCGCCTTTAGAGCTTTTAACATCGGCAACAAAACCAATCCCGCTACGTTGAGAGCGATTAAGGATTATTTTATCTAAACCGGAAAATGCACCTCCACAGATAAACAAAATATTTGAGGTGTCTACTTGCAGAAATTCCTGCTGTGGATGCTTTCGCCCACCTTGTGGAGGAACAGATGCAACTGTCCCTTCGATTAACTTCAATAGGGCCTGTTGAACACCCTCACCAGAAACATCACGTGTAATAGACGGGTTATCAGATTTACGAGAGATCTTATCAATCTCATCAATGTAAACTATGCCTGTCTGAGCTTTATCCACATCATAATCACATTTCTGCAGCAATTTCTGAATAATGTTTTCAACATCTTCACCTACATAACCCGCCTCTGTAAGAGTAGTTGCATCGGCAATCGTGAATGGAACATTCAGCAATCTAGCTAATGTCTCTGCGAGAAGTGTTTTTCCACAGCCCGTCGGACCAATAAGCAAAATGTTACTCTTAGCTAACTCAATTTCTTCATTATTTTTTTCGCGAAGTCGTACCTCAAGCCGCTTATAATGGTTATAGACTGCTACAGCGAGAACTTTTTTTGCTGCCGGCTGTCCAATAACATAATCATCAAGAACGCTCTTGATTTCCTGAGGCTTAGGGAGTGCTGTTTGACCATC
>DJLG01000092.1 GCA_002434915.1 Proteobacteria bacterium UBA6522 | reverse complement strand
CACTATTACGTTGCTCATGATAATACTCTCGTTCCGTTAGCCCATAATCAATAGTGAGAATCGCCCCCTTTTTCATTACACCTGCAATACTTGCAATCCATGCGTTACGTGTTGGCGAAATTTCTGATCTGTACCCGTCTGGAAGAACATAACCCAATCTGCTTTCAATCGCCTCAACCATCTCCGATAAGGTGTTTTCTGCATTTCCCTCAGCCCATGCTAGCTTCCCCTTTTCAACTTGGATACCAAGTGGACGAGTTTCATGTCCCTGTTTAATAAAACAAATTGCGGGAAATGCATCTAATACTTCGTTAGCAAGAACCACCCCATGAAAAGATTCTGTTGGCAACTGCTCAAGCCATTCAACCTGGGTGCTTGTAGCACTTAGACGAGATTGCTGTCGCGCTCTAAGTTCAGCGCTTGTTTCAAGTATGTAATAACGTGGACTTACAGATCGAGCGTTTAAGACACTGATTAAATCTTCAGCAAGGCGGCCTGTTCCTGCTCCAAACTCAATGATGACTGGATCATCCATTTGCGCCAGAATGTTAATAATTGGTTCTGCTAGGGATTGAGCAAAAAGTCCTGATAACTCTGGGGCTGTAATAAAGTCGCCTGCAGATCCAAATTTTTGACTACCATTATGGTAGTAACCTAATTCAGGATCATAAAGAACTTGGTGCATATATTGATCAAATGGCATCCAGCCGCTGCCTGTAAGGAGCTCTTGAGTTATTCGCTCGCTAAGCTTGCGAGAAATATCTTGTCCATGCAGATTGGGTACTGGAAAATCTATAGGCACTGTGTTTTCTCTCTTAATGTACTGTCTAGTGTAACCTTTACTTTCTTATTCATTACTCGGAGCTACTGTGGTTGACCATATTCATGAACAAAGCCTAGTAGATCGTTGGGTGCTAATCACGGGTGCAGCAAAACGCATTGGCGCAACCATCGCTACTAAGCTCCATCACGAGGGAGCAAATATAGTGATCCATTACTTTGCAAGTTCTGATGCTGCTGAAGCATTGGCTAAAAAACTAAATGCTGAACGCTCAAATTCAGCTATTACGGTACAGGGCGATTTAAGAAATATTACTAATCTGGAACAAATGGCCCAAGAGGTCATTAATCAGACAAATGGGCTATATGCCTTGATCAATAATGCATCAAGCTTTTATCCAACACCCTTGGGTGATATCACAGAAGAGCAATGGGATGATCTCATAGGAAGCAATTTGAAGGCTCCTTTATTCCTGTCCCAGGCCCTATTACCTCATCTTCGGCAAACGATGGGAATCATAATCAATATTGTAGATGTGCATTCACAACGTCCATTAAGAAATCACCCAATTTATGGCTCAGCTAAAGCTGGTCTAGGAATGCTTACCCGGTCACTTGCAAAAGACCTGGGACCTGAAATCAGAGTCAATGGAATTTCTCCAGGAGCCATACTTTGGCCAGAATCAGGAATGCCAGAAAAAGTTCAAGATAATATTATTGAGCAAATCCCCTTAAAGAGAGCTGGAACTCCAGAGGATATAGCTGCAGCCACTTTATTTTTAATGCGCGATGCACCGTATATCACAGGACAAATTCTCAATGTTGATGGGGGGAGAAGTATCGGATGGTAACCCTTATCCATTGCAAATCAGAAACATCTTAAACATAACGGTTTTGACTGTAGAGCTTTAAGATATATATAAAGACTTAATAAGTATTTGTAACTATCGCTCTTCGCGCTATCGTTCCCCACCGATCCTTTAATAACCTAGCAATTTTCAATACAAACTTTGAGAACATCATATGTCTGATGGACCTAAAAATTGGCGTGATAATGGTGTCAAGGTGATAAGCGGCGAACATCTTGATGGTAATACTCCACAGACACCAGGCATGAGTCGTGCTGCTGCTATTAATCGAGCTACAGCAGGGGCAGATAAGCTATGGGCAGGCACCGTTACTATTCTTGCGGATGCAAAAACTGGTGTACATCATCATGGAGATTTAGAAAGTATCATTTATGTTATTAGCGGACGTGCACGAATGCGCTGGGGCGGAGAATTAGAGTTTGTTTGTGAAGCAGGCCCTGGAGATTTTATCTATGTGCCTCCATATGTTCCCCACCAAGAAATAAATGCATGTGCTGATAAGGCACTTGAATGCATCATAGTGCGCAGTAACCAAGAACCCGTCGTCGTTAATCTAGAAATACCTATCGTGGAAGACCCGGGCGAAACCTATTGGATAGATCCGATTCACGCCGATCCAAACACAGATCCAATCTAAATCTCTTATAAAAAAATAAGGAATTACGGAGTTTCAAATTATTGGATTGACTTATTTTAAAACAAACCTTTTATTAATGAAGAATTCAACCTGAACTATTCCTAGCCATTGTTTAGAACGGATGCCCTATTTAATTTGCGACTTTTTTTATTAACTGTGCATCTTAGAAATAAGTATCGCTTAAATAGGGGATGAAGCAATGAGATTTATGTGCACTAAGATGCGGTTACCGATGATTGCGGTTTTTCTTTCTTTTATAGCATTTTCTTTTATTTTCCCAATTGATAGTGCACAAGCTCAACCCGGGATGGGAAGCGGTATGTCTGGAATG
>DJLG01000148.1 GCA_002434915.1 Proteobacteria bacterium UBA6522 | reverse complement strand
TACTAGCAGATCTTGGGCATATTTGTCAGGCGAGCGGCTGCGGAGCGGTAATTGATGTTGAGCGATTACCTTTATCAGAGGAATTACGGACACTTTTTTCATTGGAAGTAGCCCAAAATTTTGCGATATGCGGGGGAGAAGACTATGAGTTATGTTTTACAGCATCCCCAGACGATGAACCGGCTATTAAGAAGTGCTTAGAGCCCTCAGGAACTAAGGCCTATCCTATAGGCCAGCTTGTAAAACAGCCTGGTGTGGTATGTCATCGGTCCGGTAAGCCCTTTATGCCAGCTTCAACCGGGTATTTGCATTTTACTTGAAGATAAATAACTGAGCTTGGCGTTCAGATCCTATAACTGGTTTACTGTAATTCAGTATTCTCAAAAGATGCTGGTTCGGCATCAGCGGTCTTTTTTAATAGAATCTCTACCTTTTGTTCTGCTGCTTTTAGGGTAGCTTGGCACTCTCGAGTAAGCTTTACTCCCTGCTCAAAATGTTTAAGAGACTCTTCCAAAGATAGATCCCCGCTTTCCAGCTGTTCTACCAACTTTTCCAGTTTTTCTAGTGAGCTTTCAAGCACACCGACGCTTTTCTCTTTTGTGCTAGCCATATTAGTTTAGTTCTCAGTCTATGGAATGGCGTCACGGTACACAGAGCTGTTTTAGCCGTCAAACTAAAATAGTAAAATCCCGGTTGACAGACCCTGGATGGAGTATTACATTACCGATTCAATTAGACTCAGTCTAAACTGATAGTTTAATAGTTGATGTACTGATCCAGCCAACCTAATAGAGCCCATTCATGAGGAGAACAGGATGAATCTGAAGGATAGCCAGACTGAACAGAATCTTAAGGATGCCTTTGCCGGAGAATCTCAGGCAAATAGACGCTACCTATATTTTGCTTCAAAGGCTGATGTAGAAGGATATAACGATGTAGCTACGGTTTTCCGTTCTACTGCTGAGGGAGAAACAGGACATGCTCATGGTCACCTAGAGTATCTTGAAGAAGTTGGTGATCCAGCCACCGGGCTTCCAATTGGAGCAACTGGGGATAATTTAAAGGCGGCGGTAGCAGGAGAGACCCACGAGTACACCGATATGTATCCTGGCATGGCTAAAACCGCTCGAGATGAGGGTTTTGAAGAGATTGCTGATTGGTTTGAAACGTTAGCAAAAGCTGAACGTTCTCATGCTAATCGCTTTCAGAAGGCTCTCGATAACCTCGACGACTGAGTTATGGTGCCGCCTCTTTTAGGCGCACTTACTTCTAGTGACTAATAAAAAAATAACCCATCGCGAGGGGAGTCTCGAGGCTCCTACTCGACATCCTATCTCTTGGAAAGACCCAGATTATTATGATGAGGGTTCCTTGGAAGGGGAACTTGAGCGGGTGTTCGATATCTGTCATGGGTGTAGACGCTGCTTTAACCTATGCCATTCTTTTCCTACCCTATTTGATATTGTGGACGAGTCCGAAACCGGAGAGCTTGATTCAGTACGAAAGGAAGCTTACTGGGATGTAGTAGAGCATTGTTACCTATGTGATATGTGTTTTATGACCAAGTGTCCCTACGTTCCTCCGCATGAATGGGCCGTAGATTTTCCGCATCTGATGTTAAGGGCAAAGGCTAAAACATTTCATAATGGCGAGGCTAAACGCCGTGATAAGTTTCTGAGTTCAACAGATAAAGTAGGCCGATTAGCCGGGATACCGGTAGTTGCCCAGACCATCAATGCGGTTAATAAATCTAAAGTTGGCCGGCAACTTTTAGAGCAAGTGGTTGGTATTGATTCAGAGGCTTGTGTTCCTGAGTATCACTCAAATTCAGCCCGTCGTCGCTTAAAGAAGATAGTAGGGCAGGAAAACCTATCAGAGAATAAAACCAATGCTAAGGCTCTAATATTTACTACTTGTTATGGTAATTGGAACCAACCTGGTTTGGTTGAAGACTTGAATGTGGTTTTTAAACATAACAATGTTGCAACCACTCTTATGAGGCAAGAGAGTTGTTGTGGGATGCCAAAACTTGAGCTTGGAGATTTAGAGGCGGTAGAACGTTTAAAAAATGAAAATATAGAAGAACTGTTTTCATGGGTTGAGAAGGGGTGGGACTTGGTAGCCCCAATTCCATCCTGTGTGTTGATGTTCAAAAAAGAGTTGCCGTTGCTTTTTCCTCAGGATAAAAAAGTGGAGATCGTTGCTAAAGCTTTTTACGATCCTTTCGAGTACCTGATGCTCCAACACAAGGTAGGACGGCTCATGACCAGTTTTCCTAATAGCTTGGGAAAAATTAGTTATCAAGTTCCTTGCCATCTAAGAGTTCAAAATATTGGTTTGAAAACGCGCGATGTTCTTGAGTTAGTTCCAGGTGCTCAGGTAGAAGTTATTGAGCGATGTTCTGGCCATGATGGGACATATGCGGTGAAGAAAGAGTATGGAGAAATTGCCAGGAAACTAGCACGACCCGCCGTACGCCAAGTAAATAAAGAGGAAGCTGATCATTTCACAAGTGACTGTCCAATGGCGGCTGAGCATATTGCATCAGCCTCGAATGAGGCAGTTGCAACAAACCCTATGCAGCTTTTACGCCAAGCATATGGGATTTAGTATAGACGGTATAAAACGGAGAAATTTATTGTGAGCAGTTTGCAGAGTTCAGATCTTATGGGGTTGGAGGAATACCACAAAGTTCGTGATGAGTTTCGAGCAAAAATTCTTGCGCACAAACGAAATAGGCATGTAGCTATTGGTCCTAATGCTACCTTATATTTTGAAGATTTATTGACTATTCAGTATCAGGTCCAGGAAATGCTCAGAATAGAGCGGATATTTGAATCTGCGGCCATCGAAGAGGAGTTAGAAGCATATGTTCCTCTTATTCCTGATGGTTCTAATTTTAAAGCAACATTTATGGTTGAGTTTCCAGATCCGGAAGAGCGACATCGTGAACTCGCGCGTCTGATTGGCATAGAGGATAAGGTTTATATTCAAGTCTCCGGTTATGATCGTGTATATGCGATTGCTGATGAGGATCTTGAACGAGCTAATGACGAGAAAACATCAGCAGTTCATTTTCTCCGTTTTGAGATGAATTCTTGCATGGTTAAATCATTGAAAGACTCCGCCGAAATATCTATCGGTATTGATCATCCAAATTACTGTCATTCAGTTGAAAGGCTTTCCATTGCAGTGCGTTCTGCCCTTTTAGCTGATCTCGATTAGTCCAGCCAAAAGGTATTACTGTCGGTATGCTCTTGCCTATCAATACGCTTGTGGTTGTCTTGCAGGTTAGAATAGGATTTGATGAGTAAGAATTATAGTGCTGCCGACATAGAAGTCTTAAGTGGACTGGATCCCGTGCGCCGTCGACCTGGTATGTACACTGACACCGCTCGACCTAATCATCTAGTACATGAAGTTGTTGATAATAGCGTCGATGAGGCTATCGAAGGTTATGCAAAGCGAATTGACGTTAAGCTTTTTCATGATGGTTC
>DJLG01000171.1 GCA_002434915.1 Proteobacteria bacterium UBA6522 | reverse complement strand
GTTCCCACGAACTGAGAAGTCAATCATCCAGTTATCATTAGGCGTAACACGGAAGGCAGCGCCAAATCCTTGTACATCAATAGCACCAACATTTTTGCCCAACGTTTGGTTATAGAAATGACCATCCATTGTCTCTGAAATGACACTGAAACGACCAGCAATCATATCGTTGAACGGAACGTTCAGCACACCTTTAAAGTCCTGCGTACCATGATCCCCAACACGCATGAGAACATCAGCTTCGAACTCATCACCAGGTTTTACCGTCACGATATTAATAGCACCACCAGTGGTGTTTTTACCGAACAACGTTCCCTGTGGACCACGCAGAACCTCAACCCGATCGATATCAACAGTCGACATCATCTGTCCCATAGTATTGGGCAGATACTGACCATCGAGATACAGACCAGTACCGCTTGGGCGAATGGATATAGGCGAATCGTTTCCGATACCGCGAATATAGATCGCCTTCACGTGACGTCGGTCAGTATTGGTGAAGGTCAGATTCGGGATAAAATCACCGAGATTGTCAATATTATAGATACCTTGAGCTTGCATGGCATCCGCACTAATTGAAGCAACAGACAGCGGCAAGTCAGCGAGGGTCTCCTCGCGCCGGCGAGCCGTAACAACGATCTCCTCCAGCATTGACTGTGCAGCTGCGGACTGTGCCACAACTTGCCCAGGCGCCGACAGGAGTAGGGTGGCCGACAAAGCCGCCGCGCTCCAAGCGCAATTACTTAACTTCATATTATTTTCCTCTTACTTTCATTTAGAGACTTCCCTCCCCCTACGTCTGCATTCAACAAACACTTAACGCAAAGATCAGGCTCTTGACGAAATAACAAACAACTAACTATACGTATAGCTCGGTTCGCCACGAGGCGAGCCTCACACCCAGCCATTTTCGCAAACATGTACTAGTGTAGTCAATAAGCTACAAGGCACTAATTGGTAAATAGTTGTTGTTTTTAAGAGACATCATAAAGGGGTCGTTTTTACTCTATTGCTTGAGTAAAGATATACCAAAAACCTATAGACAAAATATCAATAATACTTTTTTACCACAGTTATAAAGTGTGGTTTTTATGGGACATTAGTCAATAATCATCGCATTCAGCCTAATCGGGGTCCAAGCCATGCCATCAGGCCCGTCATGATTGGATATCAGCACCTGTCGATTAACCAAACCATCTAGCGTAAACGTCTGGATCGTGCCCTGATGAGGATCGCTCGCGAAAACCACGTCATCCTGAACAAGGACACCGAAATTTCCGTTTTGAGGGCTGCCATCCCGGAGCGGTACTTCTACAACCAACTCTCGCGACTGAACGTTAAATAGACGTAAATACTGAGAAACGGGGGTCCCACGTGTATTACCGTTCGGCACCACAGCATATCCCTCTGATCCTATATCTATTCTGCCAGCAAGCGGCCTTGAGTCGAGCACAGATACAACCTCTAATGAATCAGCATCAATAATAGAGATAGATCTTTCTTGCCTATTCGCAACCCATATCTCACTACCATCCATTGAAACATCCAGCCCCTCAGCTCCTAGCCCCGTTTCTATGACTACGGGATCACGTTCTTCGTCAAGAAACACAACTGATAGCGTTCCTTTTTCAAGCCGGCTAGCAACATATGCCCGCGACCCGTCAGGACTTAACCTCGCCATATGACCTTCCCTGCCACCTGTAGGATAGAGTCTAATAACCTGTTGTAACGCTATATCTATAAGAGCCAATTGATCAGAATCCTGCATGGTGGCAATCGCACGCCGGCCATCTGGCAGAAAAAGCACCGTATGAGGGCGGGAGTTTGGCCCAAGATCAATCCGCCCAATGAGGCTCGCATTGGAAATATCTATCAAGAGAACATGCTGTCCCGGACGGTCATTGGGACCATACTCGCTTGTCAAAGCAAACCTTCCATCTGGAGAAACCGCTACTTCATGAGGAATAATAGGCCCAACCGGCAAACGAGCAACCTCTACCCCCACATTCAAATCAATAAAAGAAATACTTCCACCAGTTCTGTTAGCAACGATCAAAGTCCCATCAAGCGCAAAAGCATTAGACACCAAAAAACATACAACTAATGCCCACATAAACCTATCGAACAGTGTTTTGAATATCATCTTTATAGCCCACAACATGTAACTTTTCTCAACCTCATTAATTTAGTGTGTTTTTAAGTATAAGCACTGGTTCACCAAACTCACTTAATCTCTCCACCACTTGCGGATAGGCTTCAAGACCTACTGAAATATAACCACCGCCCAGAACAACATCCACGTCTTGGTCTCCATCAACATCACCAATATCCATACTTAACCAACGCCCCTGATTAACAAGTTCGGTGGTGTAAGGAACAAACTCAAACGATCCTTGGTTCTCAAGATAAGTGAATACCTCTGGAATATCTGCCGCGTAATTTGCATAGAATGAAGTAACAGCAATATCTAAATCATCATCACCATCAAAATCTGCTGCCTTAGCCCTGAAAGCACCGTACATCGGATAAAAGTACGCTTCCTCAAATTCATAACTACCGCGATTAAGGTAAATGCGAACACCATGATAATTTTTTGTTGTGTTATAGGGGTCCGAATCAACGTTATCACCATTGGTAACTAGCACATCAATTAAACCGTCATCATTAAAATCATGCAGCTCAAAATAGGTATGCCCATAACTAGGATGTGCTTCAAAGACCATTTCCTGAGAAAATACACCTTCAGACTGATTCACTAATATATAGAGACCTTCTCGAGCATCTGAAATAAGCGCCATTACGTCTAAAAGACCATCATCATTAAAATCATAGGCTTCGGTCTTGACTGCACCAGGCATATTTAAAAGCACCTCCTCCTCTTGTTCGAACAGCCCGCCAGGAAGCCCCTTAAACATAGAAACATTCCCCGTTATTGATCCAAAACCACTGGTAATAAGATCTAATTGGCTGTCACCGTCAAGATCAGCCAATTCCAGATCTGCCATTCGAAAAAGATTTGGTATAACGATCTCAGAAGTTGCATTTGCTATTTCCTGATCGAGCAATCTCAGCAATGAGATATGTGCTGGACGTTCGCTTGCCAACTGTGTAGCACCTAAATCTCCAATCGAACCAAGATAAGCAGTCTCCCCTACAAATTGCATATCGACAGGTGAGATTGCTGGTCGAAACTGTCGTGAGACTAGCAACTGTCCATCACTATCAAGCACCGAAAGCGACTGAGTTAAGCTATCACCAACATAGATTTCACCAGTCTCCTCTCTTATATGGACCAAAGTCGTAACTGCAGGCGACCGGTTATAGCTCGTCCTGAAAACATCGAAGCGAGGCAGTTCAAGCTGAAGTTCGGGCTTATTAAACTGTCCCAATGCTCTTGTAGGCGCGCTAGATAAATAATACTCACGTAAAAGCTCCCAATCTTCCTGATTCAATAATGGGGCGCTTGGAAAAACCCCCTCACGCCTCAGAACCTCATGTCTGTTTTGAACAATTGTATTTGCAAGCTCAGGAGATTCAGCTAAATAATCAATATTTTCAATCCCAAGCCAACCACCCATATATCCAAGCGCTACTTCCCAACTGTGGCGGGGGAAGATATCTGGTTCAGGCTCAAGATGGCAGTTACCACAATAGATACCAGCAAGCTCAGCACCAGCTTGTTGATTCCAATAGCGTTTCATCTCAATTACCCCAACACAAGCAATAACTATGAGTAAAATCGCACCAATAACAAGTTTTTTTGACACAATTACCCTTAAATGTGTATTTGTAATTACAGAACTTAAAACCATACCGAAAACGAGACTGCCTTGTATGATCACATCATAAGAGACAATTGCAGTTTTGATCCCTTAAAATTTTAAACATTTAATGAACCTTTTAAAACTAACCTACTGGATAAGCGTTTCAATCGTCATTACAGCGCTATTCGCATGCACTAGATACCCACAAGCACTAGAGCTAAGTGGTTATACCATGGGTACAAATTACTCAGTACAAGTAATAGTCTCAGACAAGACACAAGTAATGGAGACGCTTGCAACAAAAATTGAGGAGACTCTAACTGATCTTGACCAGCGCTTCTCAAACTATCGCGACTCTTCAGAAATCAATCAATTCAATAACTATACCGGGGACGATTGGTTTGAAGTCTCTCCAGACTTCTTAAGTATTTTACAGCAAGGTATTAAAGTGAGTGAGTTATCCAATGGGGCTTTTGATATGACCATAGGACCATTGGTTGATCTATGGGGGTTTGGTCCAAGTTACACTCAGAAAACATTGCCCAGCAAGACCGAGATCGATGTGCTATTAGAGTCTGCAGGTTTTCAGTTTCTTGAAATTCAGAGCGCCCCGCCGGCCGCACGTAAGACAAAACCCAACTTAAAATTAGATTTCTCTGCAATTGCCAAAGGCTTTGCAGTAGATCATATATGGGAACTGTTAGATCAGGCTGGTTTTTCATCCTATATGGTAGAGGTAGGCGGTGAAATACGAACACGCGGTGTGCGTGCAGATGGTAACAACTGGACTATAGGTATCGAAAATCCATTATTTAATAATGACAAGGATTCAATAGAAATCATACAGAGTGTGGTGCCACTTAGAGATATGGCGATTGCCACATCTGGAGACTATAGAAACTACTTCATGCATGAGGAAAAACGCTACTCTCATATGCTAGATCCGAGAACAGGATGGCCTGTATCAAATGAACTTACGGCAGTAAGTGTTATCTCAAAAAAGGCTATAGATGCAGATGCGCTTGCAACTGCGTTCATGGTATTGGGAGCCGAGACTTCTATGGAACTCGCCATACAAGAAAAAATTGCGGTGCAACTAACTCTAATAAAGGCTTCTGGTGCACAAGTCCTACAAAGCCCGGCATACAAAAATTATTTATCAAAATACATAACTGATATCTCATGACCATCATTGAATCCACAAACAAAAAAGCCACAGAACTGAAGGGTATACACCTATACCACTATAGAAAATCGAACTGCTCAATGCGCGTTCGTATAGCCCTAGAAGAAAAAAAACTACCTTGGACCAGTCATCATCTCGATCTAAGACGTGCAGAAAATGTCACAAAAGATTATTTTAGCATTCACCCTAAAGGTTTAGTTCCCACGTTAATACATGATGGCGTGATTCACATCGAATCAACAGACATCCTTAAACATCTAGACAAAACTTTTCCTAAACCATGTCTACAACCAACAAATGATGAAGAAAAAAAGTCCATGTGGAACTGGATGGGTCTAGCAGCAGATAACCATATACATGTGAAAGCCTATATGTTTGCCCACCAGATTGGCGCAAGTATGTCGAAGACTGATAAAGAATTATCTGAGTACTACAAACTCCAAGATAATACCGAGCTACTAAAATTTCACGCAGAGAATTCCTCTGCTGAAGGGCTATCAAAAAAACGTATTTCAATAGCAATAGAAACCCTACATGACTGTTTTTCTAGTATTGAACGACAATTAGACATGCAAAACTGGATAGTAGGTAGCGCTTTTTCGTTGGCGGACATAACCTGGATACCACTGTTCATAACATTAAAGAACGCCGGATTTCCATTCTCAGGTTATCCAAACACCACTAAATGGGCAGCTATGATCGAGTCTCGCCCAAGTTTTCATAAGGCTGTAACAGAATGGATTAAAGAACCACAAGAGTCTACGAAAACTCTAACCGAAAAATATTGATGGATGGAAAAGCAGTCTCATTAACTGCCCGTAAAAACCCCAAACAACCAAAAACACTGTGCTCGCATAAATTAATGAG
>DJLG01000007.1 GCA_002434915.1 Proteobacteria bacterium UBA6522 | reverse complement strand
AACACCACCAGGCATCAAACGTTCAAGTCTCAATGCACTTCGGTCAGCATTCGACCTAAATCCTCCTGCAAGCTCTACTACTTCTTCGACAGAATTCTCTCCATTTATCTCATATATAGCCGGACGCCGAATGTCACCATAAATAGAAATGCTATCCCCAATAGGCGGAGCAAAAATAACGTCTCCTGGTTGCAGGCGCTCATCACCACTAGTGTCGCCCCTCAAGAGCAGGTCATAGAGATCTAACGTCGAAACAATCTGGCCTTCTCGCCGTAGTTCAATTTGACGAAGAGACCCTACGTCATTAATACCACCACTTACAAAAAGTGCATTTGTCATAGTAGATAAACCACTGACCGTGTAAGAACCTGGTTGCTGAACATCACCAAGAACAAACACCCTAATAGAACGTAATTCTCCAAGTGTAATGCTCGACCTAACACCAATCATCTGTTCCTCTACACGTTGAGTAATAACCGTTGTTAGCTCCTCAAAGCTCAAACCAGCAACACTAATTGGGCCAATCTCAGGAAAATTGATAGCCCCTTCTCGTGAAATTACTAACTGGTACTGAGCATTATTGTTGCCAAAAAGCAAAACATTAACTGTATCCCCTGGACCCATAACATATTCAGATGGGACAGGCACGTCGGTTGCAGGAGCAAAAGTCGTTGGCACGCCACTAAATAGGTCATAACCAAAAGGCTCAAGAGATTCGACGCCAAAAGGCTCAAGAGGTAAAAATGTCACTATAGGTTGCAACCATACTAGTGCTGGCTCAGCCCTAATACGAATCATGGCCTCTTCGACATTGAGTCCTTGAAGCCGAATTGATGCAACTCCTGGTAAATTAAGAAACCCATTAACATCTAACTCATAAGGGTTAGCAGCTGCGAGTCGCTCAAGCATAGCTCTATTTTCTTCTGCTTCAAGTTCCTCATCATATTGGTATTGGTATTGGTATTGGTTTTCATTTTCGGCTACATCCTCTAATGAGCTGGCAATGATTTGTCCTGCTACAGTTGTAGCACCCGCTGTTGCGGCAACAGCTTGGGTAGGAGATAAAAATTGCGTTGGCGTCGATATGGGGATCCAGTTCAGCGGTCTTAACACGAACTCAATTACTAAAGTATCTCCAGGAGCAAGCCTAGGCACCAAATCCTGCGCTTCCCCAATATCATCCATTTCAGCTAATGGGGTCACAACATCTGGAAAATTCAACTGCGCGTCTACTTGTCCTTGTTGTTGCCCATCTAGCCCTAGTTGTTGCATGAAAGCCTGGCGCTGATTAGCTGGTATAGAATTGAGCTGTTGAAGCTGTTCCGGTGTCTGAGCAAAGCTCTGAGAAAACACAAAAACTGATGACAAGGACAACAATATGGCTCGCGCCATAACAAAACCCATAAAAAATAATCTTCGGCCCAAGGTAGCACTCATTGAAACTATCCAACCACATAATATCGATCATAACAAAGGCGAGCAAGGTTCAATTCATTTGAAAACTAGCCCACCACTCTATATCTGCTTTTGTGCTGCCCCCAACTACCCGTTCTCTGAGGTGGCTATATATTATACCTATAGAAGCTGTTCCTAAATTAAAGCGTCTATTATAAGAAAAAGACATTTCTGAGATTTTTTGCTTAACAGAGAATACTGGATTCTCTTGGCCATCTCGGTTTATGTCCATATATCTTGCCAATAGATTCATACTATTACCTTTTGAATCTATTAAAGTGGAACCAATTGAAGAGGAAAGACTATCACTATCGATTCCATGCCCAATAGTACGTCCGCGATATCGATATCCCGTTCTATAGCGCGCATGGTTATAGGCACAATTAAGCTTTCTTTTACTAAAGCCGATTCCGCCTTCTCGACATGTGGTATCTGTCCATTCAATATGAGACCTATGCTGCCAATTCAAACCGGGAATAGTCCCCCAAAACTCAAGTCCTAACTGCCGAAGCCAACTTCCAATCTCTGGCCCGCCCTGCCTGGTATCTTCACCAATCCATTGGAGATAAGTAGCATATGAAGAATCACCAACCGGAGAAACCCAACGAAGATCTACCCCGGCTAACTGATTCCCAGGCTCCTGATCCCAACTGACATTTACACCTTCGTTATCATGACCAAGCAAAAGATCCACAAAGGTACTAGCATCACAAGATCTGCCAGTTC
Organism: Proteobacteria bacterium UBA6522; assembly: GCA_002434915.1. GTDB lineage: Bacteria > Pseudomonadota > Gammaproteobacteria > Steroidobacterales > Rariloculaceae > UBA6522. The sequence continues at coordinate 4,886 of DJLG01000007.1, read as the reverse complement.
CACACCATTGAGCAGTGCGTGATAACCCAATCTCTAAGCCATCTGCTGGCATCACTGTCATTCTCATTCCAAATAACATAGCATCCTTAAGAAAACGATCATCATCTAATTGCTCAGAAAATGAGGTTAAAGACCAAGGTCCAATCCATTTCAACCAACTAGAATTGAATGGCATAGTTATATTTCTTTTTATAGAAAATTGAGGGCCCGGGCGGGCGTTAGTTGACAAAATCAAGCTGCCATCCCAGCCTGGTCCCCACCATCGTTCCGGGTAACCAGCTGCTAGCATCCAATTACCTACTACAGCACCAATATAGGAACCATCTGGACGAAAAGAATCTTTATCTAATGGGTTCCATACTCTTGTCCCCTGGGCCTTAATAGCAAAACGTCGTCCCATCCAAGATATAGCACCCCCCACCTCTGATTCTTCACGAGGAGTATATTCAAAGGTTCGCACCGTACCTGGCTTACTTGACACACCTACATAACTTCTAACTACAACCTCATTTGTCCTAGATTCATTGTTTAATCTCCCACGAATCCGTTGTAGTGCCCGGGCAACTAAAGGGTTTTCTTGACTAACATTTACACCCACCAGGCTAGCATCAACATTTGCTAGAGATATAGGCCAAGTATTAAGAGGAACTTTCAGCAAACCTTCATCTGCAAGCAACTGAAGGTCGCTTCTTACTAACATATCACCAGGTGAAAGCCAGGGCTCACTAAAAGCCGGCTTGTAGCTTAGACAAACTAAAGCAATAAATACCAATATATTTAGAAAACACTTTGCCATAACAAAAAACAATATCCAGCTCGCATACTGGCATCGACTGCAATCCGAATCAGACTGAAGATGTAGCACCCAAAGCACCCTTAAATTCTCCATTTATGAAATTGCATAAGAGCTGATTTCAAGGGCTGGGGGGCAACTGTTTTTTTATCTGATATATTTTTTTCCATTCCAGTTGTCAAGCGTTTACCAAGCTGCACCCCCCACTGATCAAAGCTATTTATATCCCAAATTAAACCCTGCACATAAACCTTATGTTCATACAACGCAAGTAATCTTCCAAGCATTGCAGGATCAAGTCGTTGAAACAAAATTAGTGAACTTGGGCGATCACCAGAATAATGCTGATGTGGAGAACCACCCTTACCTTCAGGGTCACCTTCAGCTAAAGCCCAACTTTGCGCTAAACAATTTGCCACTAAAACATCATGGCTTTCTTGATTTCGCATACCTGATAAAACTGGGAGAAAAAAATCAATCGATACCTTCTCAGTCCCCTGATGAAGAAGCTGGTAAAAAGAATGCTGAGCATTTGAACCAAGCTCTCCCCAAATAATCGGGCAAGTCTCGCATTGCACTGGTTCACCATTACGTCTAACGGATTTTCCATTGCTCTCCATTTCAAGCTGCTGAAGGTAGGTCGGCAAAAATCGAAGCCGGTGATAGTAGGGCAAAATCGCATGATTACTAATTTCTTGAAAATTACGGTTCCATATTCCAATCAAGGCAAGCAGGATTGGTAAATTCTCATCTATCGGTGCTTCAAAAAAATGTTCGTCCATCTCATGCGCACCTGCAAGAAAACTTTCAAAGTGCTCCCAACCAATAATCAATGCTAGCGCAAGCCCTACACCCGACCATATGGAATAACGACCACCTACCCAACTCCACAATACAAATTGTTTGTTTGGAGCTATTCCAAACTTATCCATCGCCTTATGATTAGATGAAACACCAATAATCTGGTTCTCCACTGCATACGTTCCCCCTGCAGAATAAAGTAAATCCTTTACAACTTGAGCATTCATCAAAGTTTCAGACGTTACAAAACTTTTTGAACATACAATGAATAATGTTGTATCAACTTGAACTTGATTAAGCACATCGAAAAGCTCTAATCCACCAACGCCTGAAATAAAATGTACCTTCAAATCAGAAGTTCGATACTCCTTTAATGCATCAGTTGCCATAAGCGGTCCTATATGTGAACCACCGATTCCAATATTAACAACATCAGTAATTGGATTGCCGGAAAATCCTTTAAGGGCACCAGACCTTAATTGATCAACTAGCAAATACATTTTTTTTTGTTCTTCTGCCACAAGAGGCATCACATTTTTTTTTCCTACATAAGTTGAGTAATCAACTGGTCGACGAAGAGCAATATGCATCGCTGGGCGATCTTCGGTTTTATTTATATTTTGGCCAGAGAACATTCTTTCAACTCCCTCTTTCACATTCGTCTGGTCAGCAAGTGTCACAAGAGATTCTAAGGCCTCAGAATCGAGATGCTGCCGACTAAAATCAAAGAAAATACCTGCTGATTCCCGAGAAAATTTCTCGCCACGCGCGGGATCATCACTAAACATTGATGCAATGCTAGTTGTACTCAGCGAAACGGCTTTTTCTTTTAACTCAGACCAAGCTAAAGTCTGCGGACCATAGGTTTTATTAGTCATTCATACATCCAAGAAGAGATGAGAAAGACAAGTCCATTGATGTTTTGTCTATCTGGTTATCAAACAATCTTATAGTAATCAATATACCAATCTACAAAATTCTTCACGCCCTCTTCTATAGGCGTAGCCGGTTTGTACCCCATATAAGTTACAAATTCCTCTATGTCGGCCCAAGTATCCTCCACATCCCCTGGCTGAAGGGGTAACATATTCTTCTTGGCAGTACGGCCTAAGCAATTCTCTAATACTTCCACATATTTTATTAATTCAACCGGGCTCTGATTCCCAATATTATAAAGGCGATAGGGAGCATTGCTACTGGCAGGATTTGGTCTGTCGCTTTTCCACAGAGAGTCTGTTTTAGCAATACTATCTAACGAACCGATAACTCCACTAACGATGTCATCAATATAAGTAAAATCCCGCCTATGATTACCATAGTTAAATAAATCTATTGGCTTACCCTCTACAATGCATTTCGTAAAAATAGATAGCGCCATATCCGGTCGGCCAAAAGGTCCATAAACAGTAAAAAACCTTAAACCAGTAACTGGAAGTTCATAAAGGCTTGAATAGCTATGGGCCATAAGTTCATTTGACTTTTTTGTAGCCGCATAGAGTGATAAAGGGTGATCCACATTATGATTAACTGAGAATGGCATCAAGGTATTAGCACCATAAACAGAGCTTGAGGAAGCATAAACCAAGTGTTCAATATTGTTGTGCCTACACCCTTCAAGCACAGTTAACATGCCAGCAAGATTACTGTCCAAGTAAGCATATGGATTCTTTAAACTGTAACGTACACCAGCTTGTGCGCCCAAATGCACGACTCTTTGGAAGCCTCTCACTGCAAATAGTTCTGCGACAGAGTCTCGATCTGAAAGATCAAGCTCAACAAACTTAAAACCAGGCTCTTTCTTAAGAATATCTAGACGGGAATGCTTCAGGCTGACGTCATAGTAGTTATTGAGGTTGTCGAGACCGACAACCTCATCACCACGAGCTAATAACGCTTTTGAAGTGTGATAACCGATAAATCCAGCAGCTCCAGTTATCAGGATTTTCACGATTCACGCTTCAATTCATTCTTCTCTAAAATGAGAAGACTTTACATGCTACCAATAAATTCAAAGCCAATATATTGATTGCAAAATATCTCAGAACTAATTAACAGGCTGAGCATAAAAATCAAAAAATGCCCAAAAAAGAACTGTAGAAACGCAAAGAGTGATCAGCATTACAGGAAAGCCTTTTCTAAACCAGAGGCCTGGGGTAATCGCCAGACTTTTATCACCCGTTTCACGAGCTAAACGCTCTGAAATCGTCACAATAAAAACATTAGCGGTAGAACCGATATGAGTACCATTACCACCCAAACCTACGCCCATAGCCAAGCCCCACCAAAGTGGTGCTACGGGAATGCCTTGAGCTTCCATACCCAGAATAATTGGAATCATGGCTGCGGTAAAAGGAATGTTATCGATTGCCGCTGAGAGAAATGCACCCACCCACATCAGCAATATGGTTGCTAATATCAGATCAGATTCAACAAATGGTGTTATGAACATACCTATCCACATCAAGAACTGGCTATGCTCAACCCCACCAATAATCATAAACAAACCTAGGAAGAAAATTAAAAGAGTAAATTCCACATGCTCCAAGGCACGATCCATCTCCACACTGCGAGATACCATAACCAACCCTGTCATACCAAGAATGGCAACAAACCATGGTTCCCAGTGAAGCGCATTATGTGCCATAAATAATCCAGTCATGATTATCAGGATCGCAATAGATGCCTTCCAAAGCCTTGGGTCTGCCACCTTGACTTCATCCATGTTGGCATCAGCTGGTTTAACCGCAAGCTCGTTTTTGAATAAGTACTTTAAAAGAAACAGAACCACCAACCATGACACCAAAGTTATTGGGAACATGTGAATAGCAAAGTTATTAAAGGTTATCTCAGCGGCTGAGCCAATCATTATATTTGGTGGATCACCCACCAACGTGGCAATACCCCCGGTATCGGCAAGCAGCGCTGCGCCTAAAAGATAGGGCACAGGGGAAATTTTCTGGGCCTTAGCAATAAGAATAATCAGAGGTCCAAATATAACGACGGTCGTTACATTATCTAAAAGGAGAGACAAAACCGTAATGGAAGTACCCAATAAGACCAACATGTAAAACTGTCGCCCTTTACTTAGGGCTGCAATCTTGTAAGCCATCCAATCAAACCCACCCGTAGGTATCATGACTGAAACAATCGTCATCATTCCAGCTAATAAGAAAATAACATTCCAATCTATTGCTTCAATGGCTTGCTCAGGGTTATAAAACCCAAATATTTGGCCAAAAATTATCATGCTTAAGGCACCACAAATAGCTACTTTTGAACGTTCAATACCATG
>DJLG01000068.1 GCA_002434915.1 Proteobacteria bacterium UBA6522 | reverse complement strand
AAGAACCCTAAGTATGTCATCCTTGCTTAAAATTCCACTGCCATCAGAACCCTCTATCCCCACCCTACGGTTAAACTTCATTCGACCTACTGACGAAAGGTCATATCGGTCTGGATTAAAAAACAGATTCTGAAAAAGATTTTCAGCAGAATCTTTTGTTGGCGGCTCTCCAGGTCGCATCATTCGGTAAATTTCGACAAGAGCTTCTAAACGCGATTGACTCGGATCAACCCGAAGAGTATTTGAAATAAAGGCGCCTTTATCGAGGTCGTTAACATGAAGCGTACGGATGCTTTCTACACCGTTTTCAATTAGCGACTCAACAGACTCTCCCGTAAGCAAATCATTTGCATTAGCCAAAAGCTCGCCAGTCTCCTCATCTACAATATCATGTGCAAGTATCTGCCCTTCTAGATGCTCTATTGGCACAATTAACTGATTGTTTTTTATTTTTTCTAGCTCTCGTACATGGCGTGCTGTAATACGTCTATCTTTTTCAACGATTAGTTTCCTGCCTGCCTTAATATCAAAACTTGCTGCTTGGCCTCGGAGTCGTTCAGGAACCAAGGTCCAAATAATTTTATCCGGCGAAAGCGAAAACTCATTTGACTCGAAAAAGATATCGAGCATTTCTTCATTGCTATACCCAAGACTCCGCAACAAAATAGTGGCTGGCAACTTACGACGACGATCAATACGAACAAATACAGAATCTTTTGGGTCAAACTCAAAATCCAACCAAGATCCACGATAAGGAATAACACGCGCAGAAAAAAGCAGCTTTCCTGATGAGTGTGTCTTTCCCTTGTCGTGATCAAAAAAGACTCCAGGAGATCTATGAAGCTGAGAGACAACAACCCGCTCTGTTCCATTTACCACAAATGTACCATCGTCCGTCATCAATGGCATTTCGCCCAGATAAACCTCCTGCTCAATAATATCCTTAACTTTTTTGTTCTTTGCGGAAGACTCCTTATCAAATATTGTCAATCGCACAAGGACACGTAACGGGGCCGCATATGTCAAACCACGAAGTTGGCATTCCTTTACGTCAAAAACAGGCCTGCCAAGTCGGTAACTCACATAATCCAGAGCTGCACTACCAGAGTAGCTCTCGATCGGAAAGACAGTCTTAAAGGCAGCATGTAGCCCCTTATCTTTCCGTTGATCAGCAGGAACTCCTTCTTGCAGGAACTTCTGGTAGGAAGCAATTTGAATAGAAAGCAAATAAGGAACATCCAGAACTCCTGGAAGTTTTCCAAAATTCTTTCGAATACGCTTTTTTTCAGTAAACGAATAAGCCATCGTGGGTCACCTCAACGCCGGTACACCAACCGCCAATGATTTCAATAAAAAAACTAATAAAGATGATTCTTGCTTTATACAAGAAGCCATACCCCATGAAGCACCCAACTTGTTTATCACTAAAACCAGTGGCCACTCATGGCTGAAAACGCTGCGTTGAATCACTTAATATCAGCGCTTGCGCCAGCCTCTTCAAGCTGCTTTTTCACATCCTCTGCTTCTTCTTTGGAAGAGCCCTCTTTAACCACATTTGGTGCACCCTCAACAAGATCCTTAGCTTCTTTCAAGCCAAGACCCGTTAAAGTTCGAACAACCTTAATAACGGCAACCTTGTTTTCGCCAAAACTATTGAGCAAGACGTCAAATTCAGTCTTTTCCTCAGCAGCTGCAGCTCCTTCACCACCCGCAGGACCAGCAGCAACCGCAACAGGAGCAGCTGCAGATACACCCCACTTTTCTTCTAGAGCTTTAACCAGCTCAACGACCTCCATGATTGGCTTATTACTCAATTCTTCAATCAAATCTTCGTTTGTCATAGCCATGACTTTTCTCCGTCAACTCACTTTCAGTTTCAAAAATTTTTGCGCGGCCAAAGCCTCGCCCCTATTCAGTTTGCTCGCCCCTTGCCTGAATTGTTCGAGCCAACATTCCAGCAGGCTCTGCCAACACCCGAACAAGCTGGGTAAGCGGTCCATTCAACGTCCTTAAAAACATTCCCCGCGCCTCATCTAAGTTAGGCAGAGCAGCCAAACGATCCAGGTCGCCTGCATCGTATAACTCACCGCCAATAGAAACGGAAACTGTTACTAGTTTGTCATTATCTTTAGAAAAGCCCTTTATTACTCGGGCTGCTGAACCTGGGTCTTCCTTAGAAAAGGCCAGAAGCAAGGGGCCTTTCAGATGTTCCTGCATACACTTGAACTCTGTCCCCTCCACAGCAAGTCGTGCCAGTGAATTCTTCACAACCTTGATGTATACACCAGAATTGCGCGCCTCAACTCTGAGCTCAGTCATTTCACCCACGCTCAACCCACGGTATTCCGCGGCAACAGCTGAGTGCGCCGAAGCAGCTACTGAATGAACTTCAGCAACTAATTCTTTCTTTTGGTCTAGACTTAGCGCCATTCTTTTCTCCCTAGTTCCTCTCCTGCTAGATAACGACTAAGACGTAAACCTAATAAGGGTTTACGTCATACCGCTGTCACACTTCAAACTTTGCATCTGCGTGACTCATAACGGCGCGTCCTCCATCAGGCTAAACCAGTTGGAGAAACACCACCTGCGTAGGCAACCTTAGTTATTACCTCCCCAATGGGGGAGACCTACGGTCTCTGATGATGGTCAGCTATAGGCCGACCTTCCATACCCCCTCTACTCTCATAGAAAGGACAAAATTAATTTTTTAGTAACCACCTACTATGCTCTATGATCTACAAGAACACCAGGACCCATTGTCGACGACACACTAACGCGTTGCATATACTGTCCTTTAGATGATGCTGGCTTAGCCTTATCAAGGTCAGCCAATAATGCTGCTAGGTTTTCTGATAAAGCATCCACTTCGAATGCCACATTACCAATTGGACAATGAACAATACCCGACTTATCAGCACGATAACGAACCTGTCCACTCTTAGCGTTCTTAACGGCTGTCGCAACATCTAGAGCAACAGTTCCTACCTTAGGGTTTGGCATGAGTCCACGAGGACCTAGAATTTGGCCAAGCCTGCCTACCACCTTCATAGCATCAGGGCTTGCAATTACAACATCAAAATTAAGCTCGCCGCCCTTAATAGACTCGGCAAGATCATCCATACCCACAATGTCAGCACCAGCGTCTTTAGCCGCATCCGCACTTTCACCCTGAGCAAAGACCGCAACTCGAACCTTCTTGCCTGTGCCATTTGGTAACACAGTCGAGCCTCGGACCATTTGTTCCGATTTTTTTGGATCTACCCCTAGATTCACAGAAACATCAATAGACTCTTGAAATTTTGAATTCGCTAATTCTTTAACCAGACTAAGAGCCTCTTCCACAGAGTAAGCTTTACCACTCTCCAGACGATCTTTAGAAATTTTTTGATTCTTAGTTAGCCTAGACATTATCTATCAGCCCTCTACATCCAAGCCCATACTTCGAGCACTACCCATAATTATTTTAACTGCGGCATCCATATCTGAGGCGTTAAGATCGGGATCTTTGATCTTAACAATCTCTTCAAGCTGCGCTCTTGTTACCTTGCCCACCTTTTCAGTATTTGGAGTTCCGCTTCCCTTCTTAATGCCCGCTGCTTTTTTTAGCAAAACGGCAGCAGGAGGAGTTTTGGTAATAAACGTAAAGCTTTTGTCCGTGTAAACGGAAATAACCACCGGAACAGGCATTCCCTGCTCAGCAGACTGAGTCTCAGCATTAAAAGCCTTACAAAACTCCATAATGTTTACACCATGCTGACCAAGAGCTGGGCCAACAGGGGGACTTGGATTCGCCTGTCCAGCTGGAATCTGCAACTTAATATAAGCTTCTATTTTTCTTGCCATTTAAATTCTACTACTGTTCTATTTACGCTTTTTCAACCTGATCAAAATCTAACTCTACCGGGGTAGAACGACCAAGAATCTGGACTGCCACCCTAACCTTGCTCTTCTCATAATTAACGTTCTCTACCACTCCATTAAAGTCATTGAAGGGCCCATCCGTTACTCTAACCACCTCACCAGGCTCAAATAAAATCTTAGGTCGCGGCTTATCAACGCCCTCTTGCACACGATTCAATATCGAATTTGCTTCATTTTCAGTAATAGGCGCTGGTTTTTCCGTTGTTCCACCAATAAATCCAAGAACCTTGGGCACTTCTTTAACTAAATGCCAAGTTTCGTCATCCATCTCCATCTGAACTAGCACATAGCCGGGGAAAAACTTTCTCTCACTTCGCCTCTTGCTTCCTTCTCTTATTTCAACAACTTCCTCTGTCGGAACCAATATTTCACCAAACTTCTCTTGCAGCCCTGCCCGAGAGATACGCTCCTCCAACGAGACCTTTACCTTATACTCATAATTTGAGTAAGCATGCACAACATACCATTGGAGACTAGGCATTATTCATTCCTCTAGCTGGTCAAAGACCGGGTAAACCAGAGCAAAAATAAATCTAGCAACCAAAAGAAAACCCCCATTATTAACGCAAAGACCAAAACAGCAATAGTTGTCTGTATCGCCTCTTCCCGAGTCGGCCAGATAACCTTTCTCATTTCCACACGCGAGCCCTGAACAAAACTCCATAGGGCTTTCCCCATTGCAGATTGAAGAGATATAACTACTGCAACACCTAAAGCAATAAGTACACCGAGAGCTCTAAGCGCTACCGAAACTCCTGGATAGTAGTAGTAGCCAACTATCCCTCCAAGCAAAACGGCACCTGCCACGAGCAGCTTGATCGTGTCTAATAACGTACTTTGATCTTCAACTTTTGTTTCCATCAACTTATGGCCTGGCCTCGTATAATTGGCTGGTCTAGTGAAAGCTCGAAATCAGGCTGAGAGACTCGATGATTAATACACCGTATCTGGCAGGCCAGGAGGGAATCGAACCCCCAACCTGCGGTTTTGGAGACCGCTGCTCTGCCAATTGAGCTACTGGCCT
>DJLG01000023.1 GCA_002434915.1 Proteobacteria bacterium UBA6522 | reverse complement strand
CTGTAGTTTTGCAAAATGCTCTTTGGCTTTAGCAAGTTCTTGTTTTTTGGCTATTTTACGCTTCTTGATTTCTGACTCATCGTCATATTCCTCGTCGTAAGAGAATTTACTGTCAATTTCAAACTCAATATCCTCTTTATCTAAATGAGGGTTGGTTTGGTGATAGTATTCTTCTAATAGCCTATCTTCGTCATCATTATTAAAGTCTCTGTTCAAACGAACAAAATCTTCAATACCTCTACCGGTATCTTGTTTATACTTTAAAAAAGTCGCCACATCTTCAGGTAACTCCCCGTTACTTGCTGTGGTCTCAAACAATTCATCGACAGAAGAGATGTCTTTGTTGTACCTATTCTTAATATAAGAAAGAACGCTGTCGTCATCTATTTCTTTGTTTGCTTCCGTGGAAGTGTCAGCCACCGGGGGCATAACTTCACCTTCTACTGTCGCTGTCTCAGCTTCGACGTTTTCCTGCTGCGACTCATGTTGGGCCAGAAGCTCTTCCTCAACTGCTTGAGTTCCTTTTTCTTCTTCCGAGCCAATATCTTTTACTTTAATTTCAGCCATTAGATTAGATTTGATTTATTACAAAGTTAGTAAAAGTTTTTTAATTTTTACTGAGGATCGAACTGTGACAGACTAAACCCATCTAAAGTGTCCTCGTTAGACTCAAAGTTAATAGGGGCCAAATTCTGTCTTCTCTGCTGAATAAGTTGAGAGTGTTGACTGTTCTGTTGGCTCACTCTTTTATCCTTCGCCTTCTCTCTTAATGCCTCTCTTTGTTCTATATTTTTATTCTCTACTCCTTTAAGTTGCATATTAAACTCAAACTCCTTAGTCATTAACCGCTCTTTTAAATCCGCCTCCGCTTGAAGTTGAGCAATCTTACCTTGTGCTTCGGCTTGTGCTAACTGCATCTTGGCTTGTATTTCTGTTTGAACTTTCTGCATCTCTGCTTGAGCCGCAGCTTGTTGCATTTGCATTTGTTGCTCCGACTGCTGTTGCATGATTTGGTCTTCTCGCTGTTGGTCTTTTTGTTGCTTTTGTTTTCTTTTAACCTTTAGCAATTCGTTAGCAAGTTTTAAGTTTCCAACTTGGCGAATATCAATAGCATCCTCTAAAGTAATAGAGTCTCTCTGTAGCGCCATTTGAATATTCTCTTCTAACTTAGCCTTTTCTTCTTCGTCGGGAGATACTTTAATAAATACCGCAAAGTCATAAATATATAAGTCTTTAACCTCATCCAAAATAGCTACATTATATTGTCCTACTTGGTCAATAAACTTTTGCCTAAAAGGATCGTATTCTAAAACATCGGCTACCCGACAGGTTAATGCCTCAGCTAATCGCTTTGTGATATTAAGGCTACCATCCAAGATGTGACGAGTGGCTGTATTAGAATTTAAAGCAGCAAGTTTCTGAACCCCTACAAGAGATTTAGGATCTGGAGTGGAAGCATCTCGTGCTTCATTTAAACCGGTTACCCCTCTAAGCATATCTAAATAATGGTTGTAACTAGACACCAAAGCTTGGATTTTGTTTTGACCACTATTAGCGCTTAGTTCTTGAATAGGAACCTTTGCGTGGTTGTATTCTCCATCTTGAGTATAGCTTCGACCAATAACACTACCTGTTTGGAAATAAAGGCGCAATGCATCTTCAGGATTATAAGCTGCCCCTGTTCCCAAGTCTACGTCGTTCAACCCATCTGCATCTATATATACACCGTCAGGAACAATACGAGCTAAGACTTGTTGGAGTTTTAAGTGAGTAATCTGAATTAAATCTGCAAACGTAATCATTCTACGAGTAAGAGACTCAATAATGCCTTTGTACATTCTAGGAGCACACGCCACGTAGTTGGGCAGTGCATATTGAGAAGCAGACTTAGGGCGTACCATGTTTTTGGAAAGTTCCCATTTTAGCAGATAGTTGCTACCCATAACCATAATTCCCTCATACCATACATCAATAGTCTTTTCTATCTTTCCGTATCTCTCGGTTTCATCCACCGGGGGATTAAATGTATCGTCCTTTCTAATAACCTTGTCTCCACCATAGGCCATTTTCTTTTTCTTATGAACGATTTTCTTAGTAGTCTTATAGTTGTAATAAAGAAGAGTAATAACATCTCGGTCAAAAATATCATCTCGGTATTGTCGAGTAATTCCATAATAATCAAACCACGCCGTAGCATATTGCTGAATCTGAATAATTTCTTCCTTGGTGATATCCGGCTTTATTTTATAAATCTCCGTAATAGGAACCTGCTTTACTTCACCCCAATAAAAACAATCCCTAAAATAGGGATCTTCAGTGTAGCTATATACAATATTAGCCGGGTCTACGTATTCTACTTTTATTCCAGCACCAGGGAGAAACTCGTGTTTGCAGACTCCAATGCCTACGACAGTTAGGTCATAATCAATTCTCTTACGAGTATCTTCATAAAAGTTTTCGTCTAAAATAGTTTTAATAGCCTGTTCTTCAGCTACCTCAATAGCCGGCTTGTATTTTAACTGCATATATAAAGACAACTCTTCATCGGTTTCGGGCAATTCATTAGGAGTTACATTAAACCCATCAACCCCAAATTGTTTTTTAGTATTCAACAGAAACTCTTTAGCAATCATGTCTGTCTCTACCATCTTTTGAAACTCGGCTCTGTGTTGCGCCGAAAGAACGTCTACTGCATAAGCTTGAACTGTAAATAACCTATCATGCATCCCGTTAACGACTATATCAACAAATTTGGGAATAATAGGAACAGGAGTCCAATCTAAGTTTAAGTACGACATATCTCCATCAACAGCAATTTCAGATTTGTATTTCCCAATCGGCTGCTCCCCTCGGGCATAAAGCCTAAGTCTATGGAACTCTATCCATTGGTTGTAATACCTGCAAGTTGCTCCGTCCCTACGGAACCATTCATACTGAATAGATTGGCCTATCCTCAGACCATAATCTTCACTTGCTTTTTCTGCGTCGGTAGCTGTTTGAGCTGGAAAACTGATGGGAGCTATCACTAAATCAATTCCTGTCATAGTCGTCTTTGTTTATTATTTTACTTATATTCCCCTTGTTACTATATCTTGCAAAGTTAATCTTTATTTTTGACTCTTTCTTAATGGGTGTGTACATATGCTTTTGATTGGCCATAATCGCTAACCCAGAACTAATAGCAGCATCGTGCTTTGTTCGATTGTTTATATCAAATTTTGCCCAATCAGTTAGTGTTCTAGTGAAAGGCATAATTCCCATTTCCGTAGGATCTCTATATATACCCTCTGTGTCCATGCCGATATATTTTTCAATATACGACTCAATGGCTGAAGCATGAGCCTGCTTAATATCCTCTGAACTATTGGGGATTCC
>DJLG01000005.1:5671-8272 GCA_002434915.1 Proteobacteria bacterium UBA6522 | reverse complement strand
TGTAGCTCACTAAGCGGCGGGTTAATTACAACATCACGTAAGGCTCCTAATGGTATTGAACAGATGACATGGGGTGTTTTATAGATAGCGCCATCAGCACAGCGAATTTCTATGGATCTACCGTTATCCTCTATGCTTTTCACCACTTTGCATAAATGGGTTTCTTTTTTGAGTGCACTAGCCATAGCCTCAGGTATTCGTTGTACGCCGTTTAATGCAGTAAACCCAATAATTCCTTTTTTAGCATGCTTACGTTGTGATGATGAAAAGGCTGCACGAAATAACATTAACAACGCAGAAACATCATGAGCACTACTGCCAAAGCTTACGTTTATTCCATAGGCTAGGTTAATTGCATCTTCGGATAATCCAAGTTGCCTCATCCATGCATAAAAAGAGATGTCGTTGTGTGCTTGACTACTATCTAGCCATTCTTCTGGCCTTTTTAGAGGGTTTTCTCGGACAGTTAATATACGACTATAGTTCCAGGGCATGAGGGCTTTATCATTCTCTGGAAAAGGATTAGCGGGATGTTTGGGCCACTCCGACTGACGGATAATTTCGCCATTTAATACTAATTCTTGCTCTCTAAAAAATTCTAGAGTAGGCGTGACATCAATAAGTTCAATTGCATAGTCTTTTGCGGCTCCGACTACAGATTGGTAACCTGCGCCAATGTAGGTACCACCTGCTTCCTTGTTGCTACCATGCTGGCGCATCGAATGCACTCTACCCCCAACTCGGTCCTGAGCCTCAATGACCTGGACACTGATTCCTTGATTTTGGAGGTGTATAGCGGCTGAGAGTCCTGCAAGTCCTGCGCCTATAATAACGGCCTCATCACGATGGACATCTGTCATCAGCTTCCGATACCACAAAGCGTTGGTTTTGGGTTTCCGGGTCTTCCAGAGAGACAACAATCGGGTTTACAGTAATCTCCATTTGCTCCCCGGCGGCCAAGATATTGACGATCAGGGTTCTTGCTCATACGTTCAATAATAAGCTCGCGCACCATAGAAACATAAGCTGGATGGCTTCCTACGGTAGCAGCCCGGGTCAGTTGTAAACCAAGATTATCAGCCTGTTCTTTTGCTTCAATATCAAGGTCAAGCACTACTTCCATGTGATCGCAGACAAAACCTATGGGCATGATTACTACATGAGAGCGTCCAGAAGACTTAACTTGTTCAAGTGCATCTGAAATATCAGGTTCAAGCCATGGTTCACCATAAGAGGCATTATTACTTTGATATACGAGCTGCCATGAGTTGATTCCCACAACTTGTCCGACAAGATTACATGCTTCCTGTAATTGTGCTTCATAGTCAGTACATTTAGCCATTGACAACGGTAGGCTGTGGGCCGTAAACATCAATACCACTTCTTCCTTATCAACTGAAGTGCTTTCAAGTGCATCACGTGTCCTGTCACTTACCGCCTTAATAAAGCCCGGGTGGTTATAGCCTACTCGTAGCTTGTCGATATGGGGAGGATTGCCGACACCCTGAATCGCCTCATAAAGATCTTCTCGATATTTTCTACATCCACTATAGGAACTAAAGGTGCTAGTTACATAAGCAATCGCATTTTTAATTCCATCATCAGCCATACGATTTAGTGTGTCCGATAGCATAGGGTGCCAGTTACGATTCCCCCAATATATTGGAAGCTGTGGGCCATTATTTTGAATTTCAATTTCTAGAGCTTGAATGAAAGACCGTGTTTCACGATTAATGGGACTAATACCACCAAAACGTTGGTAGCGTTTTCCGATTCTAACCTTTACCGGCTTCGGCACATTCAATCCCATAAGGACGTTATCCAAAAATGGCATTACGTCATCAGGGCCTTCAGGACCTCCGAAAGACACTATTAGGATAGCGTCATAATTATTTTCTTCATCATCAAAAAATCTAGAGGTTTTCATGGATTATCTAAGAGCTGGACTTTGCCAAGAAACTTTTCCAACGAAGAAAGGCCCAAGACTTTCAAGAAATTGGGAAGTTTGTTCTGTTTTACGCATCTCTTGTACAACAGCAGATAATGGGAATAGGTTGGGTCCAAGAAGACCAATGATGAAATCATTATCATTTTTATCAAGGCCATGACAAGCAAGACGAATATCTGCAGCAAGCCCAGCAAATCCGTATCGTTTACCAATGGATCCATGCTCTGCGAGAATCTGACGTTGCTTCGCGTCTGGCAGCACATAAAAGGCTTTTGAACGTTGTAGCGGGTACCATACTGCCCAGGAAAAATCTGGATCCAGAACTTTAGAGCGTGGTTTCTCAAATAATGTATCCATTAAATTAGGCTCATACCCAATAGAGTATGTGCGCCCAAGCATGTCGAATTCATTTCTATGTACCATGGATCCAAATGGCTGCTGAGAAAAAACTTGTCTTAGTTCTTGCACGAAGTATTCGGGATCTTCGGAGAGAGCAATAATGCCTATCCCTTTTGGGTCATTAGCATCGAGGTATAGAGCGCCTTCTACTCCTGCATCAGATAGTGCTTGGATAGCTTCCTCTATATTTAAGCACTGACTAAAAACTGTGAATTTCATAAATAGTCGTCTATCTATAGAAGTAGGTTGACCAT
>DJLG01000005.1:0-5260 GCA_002434915.1 Proteobacteria bacterium UBA6522 | reverse complement strand
CGTCATTCTTGTGTCTCGTTATGCACTACATCTACTAGTGCTTCAACGCTTTCAAGTGGTGTTTTAGGCAGAATGCCATGACCTAAATTCACAATATGGCCTATAGGATTAACTCGTTGTAGTAGTTTTTTGGCTGCTATTTTTGTTGGAGCTGCTCCGTGAAGTAAAATCGCTGGGTCTATATTTCCCTGCATGGCATGATTAGCGTAGCGTTTTTGTGCATCTGCAAGGTCTATTCTCCAATCAACAGCAAGAACCTCTGCAGGAAGGCTTGCATAGGCATCTACCAAATGCGGTGCATTTTGAAGAAATAGAATTCTGGGAATACCTGCATCACCTACCTTCTGGAGCAGACTATGTAGATGTGGGCGAATAAGTCGTTCCCAATCATGGAGAGAAAGAATCCCAGCCCATGAGTCAAATATTTGAACAGCATCAGCACCAGCACTTGCTTGATTGATAAGGTACGTAGCCATGGCATCAGATAATTTTTTTAAAAGCGAGTCCAAGGCATCAGGTTGTGCAGCAGCAAATGCTCGCAGGGTAGGGAAATCTTTCACTCCTCTACCTTCCACTAGATATGCAGCTAATGTCCATGGCGCGCCACAGAAACCTAGTAATGCAATATCTTCTGAAATAGCGGAACGCGTTTGGTGAAGTGTAGTTATAACTTCAGATGCGAGTTTGTCTGGGTCAGGAGGTATGAGCAAATCAACATCTTTTTGATTGCGAATTGGGTTTGCTACAACTGGACCCGGATCAAAATCAAACTCAATTCCCAAAGCTGGGAGTGGGCTCATGATATCTGCGAAAACAATAGCTGCATCTAGTGGGTAACGTTCCAGGGGAAGCAAAGTCACCTCTGTTGACAATTCCGGCGATTGAGATAGCGCTTTAAAGGAATATGTTTCTCTTAATTTTCGATATTCAGGCAAGTAACGTCCAGCTTGACGCATTATCCAAAGCGGCCTTCGTTCGGTTGGCTCTCGTCGTATTGTTCTTAAAATTAAACGATCCTTACTCATGTTGAGTAGCCTCCGCTTCTTCCGTGAATCGATAGCCTACGCCTCTTACTGTATGGAAATGCGCTGGGATTTCCACATTTTTTTCGAAGCGTTTACGTAACCTAACAATAAAATTATCAATGGTTCGTGTCGAAGGAAACACTTCATAACCCCAGACTTTATCGAGTATCTCTTCACGAGGCACGATCATGCCAACCTGGTCAGTAAGTACCTTTAGAATCATTGCTTCTTTGTGCGTCAGTAAGTGTTGGGTCCCATCCCATGCATTTGCATGATAAGTCTGGAAGTTTACTTCATTACCTCCAAAGCTAAGGCTTAATTTCGTATGGTTATACCAATCCGTACGTTTCAAAATAGCCGCCACACGCAAAAGCAGTTCTTTTAAGTGAAAAGGTTTTGCTAAATAGTCGTCTCCTCCTGCTTCTAGTCCTCTAATGCGATCTTCCGGATCGTTTTTAACCGTGAGGAATAACACAGGCGTTTGTATGCCTTTTTTTCTCATTTCTTCGCATGTTTTTAGTCCATCCATTTTAGGCATCATGACATCGAGCAGGATTAAATCGAAAGATTCAGTCATTGCTTGTTCTAAGGCTTCGACCCCGTCATGAGCAACAGTAGTTATGTAGTTTTCAGCCTGTAAGTTTTCACGAATTCCTTCAGCGAGATGTTTTTCATCATCTACAATCAGAATGTGAGGGAGGCTTGACTGATTCATGTCATCTCCGCAATTGGCCAGATGACATTAATGGTTGCACCTTTGCCTGGGCCCTTACTTTCAGCCTTGATTTGAGCTCCTGAAAGAGCCACTAGTTGCCGTACTATATAAAGGCCTAATCCAGTGCCGGATGTAGAGCGCCTGAGCTCATCTCCTAGACGATAGAATTTCTCGAAAATCATAGCTGCATCTTCTGGTGGGAAACCAAGGCCATCGTCTTGTACCGAAAACTGAATAAAACCCTCTAGTCGTTTTCCACTTACTTCAACATAGGTTCCATTACCTGCGGTACAGGCTTTAATAGCATTGTCCATAAGGTTGCGGAGAACGGTTTCTAGTGTAGTGCGGTCAGCGACAATGCGGAGATCATCGGCAATTTGAATCCGTATATTAATTCCACTGATCAAAGCACGTTCATGTGATTCTGCAGCACTTGCTTGAACAGCTTCTAGGAGAGAAATAGGTTCGCTTATAAGTTTCAGCTTACCGTCTTCAATGCGTGTGGTATCCAGCAGGTTATCCACCATACGTAAGAGTCTTTCGCCATCAACAAGCATTCGTTGTCCAAGACGTCTCGTATCAGCGTCATCAGTGCGCATCACCAAGGTTTCAGCTGAGAGCCGCATGCTAGCTAAGGGGCTTTTAAACTCATGCGAGACAGCAGCAAGAAAATTTTGTTGCCTTTTTCTCAATTCAGTATCGTGCCGTATCGTGCGTGTAAGCACTGTCATGCCACCAAGCAATACCAACAAAAAAAATCCTCCTTCCCAGGTATAACGATTTATTTTTGAAGAAGCCCTGTCATGTAGAGTTTGTACTGCCTCTATTTTTACACTAGCTGTGTTATTTATTGAATCGATTTCTAGATGGGGCATCAAATCCGGTAACCTTTCGGCTTCCTCGGCTAGCATTGTGGTGACTGCAAGCGCATCGGCTTCGTACAAAGCTACGATACGATCTCGATCATCATTGGCCATTTTAGCCAAATCCATTATCCAAAAAGCAATCAAAATAGTTGAAAAAATTAGTAGCGTGAGGAAACCTAACTGTAACGCCTTTGTAGGGTCGCGCTTTAGTATCATAGAGAGCTCCCAGTAATTTTATTAGTTTCTAGCATGTCCATCACCAGAGTTAACACCTAAGAAGTTATTATCTAGGACATTAGCAAGAGTATTAGATAAGCGGTCTATGTCTTTATGAGTATGTGCAAGAGATAGAAATCCTACCTCATAAGCTGAGGGCGCTAGTGAAACTCCCTGTTCAAGCAGCCCGTGAAATACCTTTTTATAGTAGTTGGTAGCATTTTCATTAATGGTTTCCGCGCTGCGTGGAGGTATGCCTGACCCCCATGCAATCCAAAAAATCGAACCTATTCTTACAAGACTTGCTGGTACCGGACTTTGTTCAATAACCTTGTTTAGTTGATTATCAAGATACTGCCCAAGTTCTTCTAGCATGCCCCAACCTTTATGTTTTTTCATGTAATGCAACGTAGTTAAACCCGCAGTCATAGCAACAGGATTTCCTGACAAGGTTCCTGCCTGGTATACGCCACCCTGAGGGGCTAAATTACTCATGATCTCCTGTGACCCACCAAAGGCTCCTACTGGCATTCCACCCCCAATCACTTTTCCAAATGTAGCTAGATCTGGTTTTAGACCGTAATGTTCTGCTGCTCCGCCAGGACCAAGGCGAAACCCTGAAATAACCTCATCAAAAATTAACAGCGCTCCGTGTTTGGTACAAAGGTTACGTAGTGTATTTAGGAATTTTGGGCACTGTAGTAGTAATCCATTATTAGCTGGTACAGGTTCAATGATTACAGCTGCAATTTTGCTACCTTCTTTTTGAAATAGGGCGCTTACAGCATCACTGTCATCTAAAGGCAGGATGCGAGTGAGTTCAGCAAAAGTTTTCGGTACTCCATCGGATGATGGTTTGCCGAAGGTTGCTAGACCGGAACCAGCCGCTACTAGCAGGTAATCCACATGCCCATGGTAGCAACCTGAGAATTTAACGATTAGATCTCGTCCAGTTGCACCACGTGCGAGCCGTACTGCACTCATAACCGCTTCTGTGCCAGAGGATACAAACCGCACTTGTTCTATTCCTGGGTAGGACTCAGCAACCATCTCTGCAAGTTCAATTTCTGGCCGGGATGGTGCTCCAAATGAGGTTCCCCGTTGTGTAGCCTCACGAACTGCTTGAGTTAAAATAGGGTGGGCATGTCCTAAAATTAGAGGACCCCAGGATCCGACAAAATCTAAATAGCGATTTCCATCTTCATCTATGGTCTCTGACCCACTTGCAGAATAAAGAACGTGGGGCATACCATCTACGCCATGGAAGGCGCGTACTGGTGAACTAACCCCGCCAGGCAGTGATTTTAGGGCTCGTTTAAACCAAAGCTTAGACTGCTTGTTTTCCAGATTATTAGTCACAGCCATTTACCCTTGATGGCATCTCGAGCATGGTAGGTGATAATTTGGTCAGCACCAGCACGGCGAATCGCCATCAGGTTTTCTCTTACTACCTTTGCTTCATCAAGCCATCCGTTGGCTGCGGCTGCCTTTACCGCAGCATATTCACCCGATACATTGTAAGCGGCAAGTGGCAAGGTGCTAGCATTGCGAACTGTTTGAATAACATCGAGATAAGCGAGGGCGGGTTTTACCATCAGAATGTCTGCTCCCTCTTGCTCATCTAATTCTGCTTCTCGCAAGGCTTCAAGCAAGTTACGCGGATCCATTTGATAGCCTTGCCGATCCCCCCTGTCAGGCGCTGAGTCTGCTGCGTCTCGAAAGGGTCCATAGTACCCAGATGCATATTTCACTGCGTACGCAAGTAAAATAACATTCTCATGTCCCCCTTGATCTAGACCATCTCGAATAGCAGCTATACGCCCATCCATCATATCCGATGGAGCAACCACGTCTGCCCCTGCCTCTGCATGACTTAAAGCAGTATGTACCAGCGGGTTTAGGGAGGCATCATTCAGAACATACCCATTCTCAACAATTCCACAATGGCCATGATCTGTATAGGCGCAGAGGCAAACATCTGTCATAACTATAAGATCGTTTCCAAACTCACTTTTAAGTCTCCTTACAGCTCTTTGCACAGCACCTTTTTGGTCCCACGCAGCCTTCCCATCAGGTGTTTTATGAGTTGCATCATCAGGATGTCCAAAAAGCAATACAGAACGAATACCTAGTTTTAGATCAGCGCTGACGTTTTTTACTAGATTTTCAATGCCAAGTTCTGAAATTCCTGGCATGGAAGGGATAGCCTTTTCTTCATTTTCTGCTCCTAGCACGAAGTGTGGCACGATAAATTGTGAAGGAGAAATATGTGTTTCAGCTACTAGATCACGAACTACCTGGTTTTTTCTTAGTCTCCTAGGTCGAATACGACCTGGAGAATATGGGGGTGTATCGCTCATTGCATTGTCTCCATTAGACCATCAAGACTTGGGCGGCTAGCCTCTGCTGTCACTACTAGATCAGCAGCTTGTGCCGCT
>DJLG01000112.1:6693-7790 GCA_002434915.1 Proteobacteria bacterium UBA6522 | reverse complement strand
GCTTAGTCATAAACGTATTAATACTTGGTCATTTGTTAAGGATAATTAAATATGTCCAGCCAAAGTAGTTATTCGGTTTTCATCGCACTTGGAGCTTTAATCCTTTTTATTGCCACCTTACTGGGTGCCTATGGAACACATGGCGTCCAAGGCTCAGTAAACGAGCAAGCCTGGAACGCTTACCAGGTAGCTGTTGAATACCAATTTTACCATGGGATTGGCGTTATTCTGGTGGGGATACTTACTTTAAACTTTCCCAAATCCAAATGGATAAAAGCTTCAGGATGGCTGCTATTTTTCGGTGTTCTAGTATTCTCAGGAAGTATATATACCGTAACGTTAGCAGGAATTAGTGGGGGTAGTGCTTTAGCCCCAATTGGTGGTCTAAGCATGATGGGTGGATGGCTTGCTCTAGCATATGGCGTATTACGTCGGCGATAAGTCCCTTCGCTGTCAGCAGACAGCTACTCCTTGCTCACAATAGCACCATGACATATGCGCTCACATAACTGAACGAAACCAACTCCGTTTGCCTCCGCTGACTTAGGGAGGAGGCTACCTGAGCTCAATCCGGGCAGGGTATTAACCTCTAATACCCACAAATCCCCTGCTGAATCCATCCTAAAATCTACACGGCTATAACTACCAAGTTTTAAAGCCTTATGAGCTAAAAGAGCCATCTTCCGTATTTTTTTTTCGATATCTTGGTTAATTATAGCCGGGAAAATTTCCTGGGCTGCTCCTACCTGGTATTTTGCAGCATAGTCAAAAATATCTCCCTCCGCGGGAATAATTTCACCAACTGCTAATGTTTCTCCATCCAGAATCCCAACTGTAAGCTCCCGCCCTGAGATATAACGCTCAACCATCACTTCATTATCAAATTCACTGGCAACAGTGATCGCTAATTGAAGGTCATCTGTTTTTTTAACTAGAGTAAGGCCCACTGTTGAACCCTGGCTGTTTGGTTTTACAATGACAGGAAACCCAAGCTGGTCTTCAACAACATCTATAGAGGCTGGCGCCATCAACCATTTTGGAGTAGGCACCTCACTTGCACAAAATATTTTCTTAGCCATATTTTTATCCATGGCTAA
>DJLG01000112.1:3436-6308 GCA_002434915.1 Proteobacteria bacterium UBA6522 | reverse complement strand
TGAATAGTCCCGTCCTCTCCCCAACCACCATGAAGAGCTAAAAACACCAGGTCCACTTCTGCCATCTGAAGTTTATTGGCTAAGACAGGAAGCCAACCTTCAGTATCCTCCATATTTCTCGGAGGTTCTGTATTGATTCCACAAGCTAAAAGCTCTCTCTCTTCTGTAGTAGATAGCACCCCTCGTGAAGACTCCACTACTATTACCTTATGACCGACAGACCTCAGCGCGCTAATTACTTGAGTTCCACTGGCAACTGATACATCTCGCTCCATACTAGTACCACCCAGTAATACAGCTATTTTCATAAGGACTCCCAATCTGGATTACCAAAGAATTGTAATGTAATACTTAAAGCCATTTTCACCTGCCTAATAACCATTCGATAAAAATACTCATCATATCCCTTGATTTAGAATACCTTTACAACAGATCATTATCAGCATTGCATACTGTGCTCTTATTACTTTCTATCCAACGTATAATTACACTAGATCACATAGCTGGATAACACTATGAAAATGACAGGCGCAGAATTTATGGACTGGCCAAATAAGGCCATTACCTTAATGGGCATGTCTGGTGTCGGCAAAACTACGCTCGCAAATAACTGTCCTAAATCACGATGGTTTCACTACTCGGGTGATTATAGGATTGGCACCAAATATTTAGCAGAACCCATCCTGGATAATATTAAACGTCAAGCAATGAAAGTCGACTTTCTTCGAGATTTATTGCGAAGCGATTCAATTTATATAGCTAGTAACATTACTGTTCATAACCTCGCACCGGTTGCAACATTTCTTGGAAAGATAGGTCGAAGCGACCTTGATGGGTTATCAGTTGACGCCTTTAAAGAACGGCAAAGATTACATCGACTGGCTGAGATAGGCGCCATGAGGGACGTCGAAGAGTTTATAGAAAAAGCTAAAAAACTGTATGGTTATAACAATTTTTTAAATGATTCAGGCGGTAGCATTTGTGAGCTTAATGATCCTAAAACCCTGGAAATTTTATCTAAAAATACTTTGATTCTTTATCTTCAGGCTGACCCTCTGATGGAAGAAAAGATAATTCAGCGTGCAATTGATAACCCAAAACCAATGTACTACCAAGAAGAGTTTCTGGATTTTCAATTAAATGAGTATCTAAAGGAAACTGGGCTAAATGATGTCGACGAAATAATTCCAGATGAATTTGTTCGTTGGATCTTTCCTAAACATTTGGAGAATCGTCGCTCTAAGTATCAAGTTATTGCTGAAAAATACGGGTATACCATAGATGCAAGTCTGGCTGAAAATGTTACAGATGAAGCGCAATTTTTAGATATGATTGCAAAAGCCCTTGACTGATAGAGCCTAAGAAGGCGTATTTAGTGCCAAGGCCCATGCAAAAATTAGCCCACTAATAGCAAACAACCCCCAGAATTGCTGCTTTATCCTTGAGCGTTCAAGCAAATTAAATCTTGAAATCAACCAGCCCAGTGCAAAACCAGCAACAAAACCAGTGACATGCGAAAAAATATCAACATTGTCATTTTCTGCACCCGTTCCCATTCCCATGAAGGCCAATAGACAAATACCCGCGGTGACTGGCGCAATTCGTGTCCGCCAGTGCGTATTTTCCCAGAAGCCCCGCCTCCAAATATAGGCTGCAAGAATTCCAAGTGCAGCAAATACTGCTGTCGAAGCGCCCACTGCAAAGTGTGGTTCTGGTCTTATAAGAACGTTAAGAGCATTACCTAGTACGCCACCAGCTACAATGCTAAACCAACCTAAGCCCGAACCAAGATAAAGACCTACATAAAACCCAAAAAACCCCCCAAAAAATATATTGCCAGCAAGGTGGCTTAAGTCAGCATGTAAAGTTAACGAAGTAATAGTTCGCCACCATTCGCCTGCTAGGATCCGTGAGGAATCACTTCGACCTGAGGCTATCCAGTCATAACCAAATCCGTAACTCCAGGAAAGCCATGAAATCAAGAGAAGAACTATTACGTATATGATGACGCCGCTATAACCAAAACTATGCACTTTTAGTGGACGTTGACCTACTGGCGCTGCACGAGCTTCCTTTGCATATTGCGCAAGCTCCGCTCTAGCCTGAAAAGCTGATTCCACTGGGACGCTGATCTCCCAGTACTCCTTAACTTGCGACGATTTATGCTCGATTTTTAGCGCAGTCAAGATAAGGCCAACCTCCGATATACGACGGCGATCTAAAGTTCTTAGTATGACTACCCTTGCTTCTACCACTATAAATATCTCTTTCTTTAATCTGTTTCTAACAGCGGCTATATTGTGTAGGACTATAGATTATCCGAGCTAGCTAATATGAGTGAAAGTCTATCCTGCTACCGCTGTGGGCACAGTTTGGACTCAATCCCTTTACCCTTTAGTCGACGAGATGAGTGCTCTAACTGTATCGCTGAACTGCATGTTTGTCGCATGTGTCTTATGTATGATGTTAGCGAACCCAATTCTTGTAAAGAAGAAGATGCCCTAGAGGTAACAGAAAAGGAACGAGCTAATTTCTGTGACTATTTTAAACCTAACCCTAAGGCTTACACTCCTGGTTTCGTGGAATCTCAGGATAAAGCCCTCTCTGAACTAACCGCATTGTTCAGTAATAGCAGCGAAACTAATAAGGAAAACGTGTCATTAGATGAATCCTCTGATACACCTGAAAATGATGTATTAAGTCGCGCCGAAGATTTGTTCAAGTGAATAGGTTGACACAGGCGTCTGTAAGCTCAAACTATCGTTAATGAACTATTCTGATTCATGGGAGTTACTATGAAAATCCTCCGGTTGATCTCGTGGATTCTACTTTTCATTCTAAGTGCTTGTGCCAACCGTGAGCCTCAAGCTGA
>DJLG01000112.1:540-3083 GCA_002434915.1 Proteobacteria bacterium UBA6522 | reverse complement strand
CCATCATGGCTAATCCCTACTCACAAGGTACAATTTTACGTGAAGCCGAAGATTTTTTTGGTCGGGGCGCCCAAGGCGTTGCGGATGCTTTCAACCGCGTGTTTGCCGATAACGGACCACCAGGTGCTTATATCAGGGGCGAAGAAGGTGGGGCTGCTTTTGGAGTTGGTCTGCGCTATGGGCATGGCACACTCTATCTCTCTGATGGTTCAACTAGTCCTGTCTACTGGCGTGGCCCTTCACTTGGAGTTGATGTGGGCGGAAGTGCCACCAAAGTCTTCATGCTTATATACAACCTAAATACCGTCACTGACCTCTACCAACGTTTTGGAGGTGTTGAGGGTAGTCTTTACTTCGTGGGAGGTGTAGGCGTGAATTACAATAGTTTAGACAGCATAGTGGTTGCACCAGTCCGATTTGGTGTTGGTTGGCGTCAAGGGGTCAACATCGGTTATCTTCATCTGTCTCCAGAGAGCTCCTGGCTTCCTTTCTAAATCAAATCATGACTGGATAGAAACTTATCCTAAAGAATAATGAGCTACTGCATCCTCATCCCAAAAAACTCCTGTACCAGGCTCTGTTGGTACTTCAGCTTTACCTTTTGAAAAGCGTATTGGGTTGAGAATAAACACCTCTCCCCAGTCTACATATTCAAGCCAGTGGGCTGTTGGCGTTGCAGCCAGAAGATGTGCACTAACTTCCGGGTAGAGATGTGAGGACATTGGTATCCCCGCCTCTTTTGCCAGAACCGCCGCATGCATCCAACCACTAACGCCTCCAATTCGCATTAAATCTACCATGACATAATCCATAGATTTCATGGTCATAGCCATTGCTAGAAAACTTAGATTACTATAATTTTCCCCGTTCTGTATCGGCACATGAAGGGCTTTTGTTAACTGTGAATTGCCATCAAGATCCTCATATGAAATAGGTTCTTCAATCCAGTATAAACCTTCCTTTTCCAGGTCTGCGCCACGTGCAAGCGCGTCTGGAACTGATAATGTCTGATTATAATCAGACATCAAAAGAGATTGATTTGAAATGGCAGAACGGGCAGCCCGAACAGCCCTAACGTCTTCATCATGGTCTAATCTACCCAGACGAATCTTTATTGCATTAAATCCCTGATCTAATAAATAACCTGCTTCATCAGAAATCTCCCCTACATCAGCTACAGCTGAAGAAATGCTAAGCCCATTGCTGTTATAGGCTGGAATAGAAGATAAATCACCTCCCAAATATTGGCTTAGCGGCAGACCAGACGCCTGTGAAAGTGCATCCCAACACGCTACATCAAGCGCAGAAATAGCCATGCCAATGACGCCCTGATTCCCAAGCAGCATAAAGTGGTCATCGCATATCTTCCTGATTATGTCTGGCTTTAGAGAAGCACCTTTAAGCAAGGAACCTGCTACTTCAAGCACATCACAAATCATGGGTGCAGCTAAGTCCAAATAGCAAAAAACGTGAGCATGTCCGACAATATCTTCGTTGGTATATAAGTCGAGCAGCACAAATGGTGCTCTCTTCATTCTTGCAGCACTAGTACCAAGCGGACGTTTCATGGGCGCACTTACAGCACGAGCACGAATACTACTTATTGTAAGTTCGGCGTGATTCACCTCGTACCAGATATTTGCTGCTGTAATTGAGAGCAAACCCTATTGTTGGCAGGAGTTGGAATGCCAACCTCCAGACCAAAGCGGGCCACCGCTCCACTTAACCAAGGAAGCTCTAGTGGCTTGCCCGCTTCAAGATCATGATGCATAGAGGATGTCATATCCACTGGAAGCCCATCTGCAAACTTAAGCCGATCTTCGGCAAAATTTTCGCTAAGCGCTACTCCTCGGGCCCGCCCGACAGCGACCGTCTCTTTCATTACTTCCAAGAGAAGCTGACGACTTTCTTTATCCTGCCTAATGGGTCCGAGAGTCCTACGCATTAAGGTTGTAGTGGCACTTAGTCCAATGAGAAAAACAAACTTTTCCCATATTGTTCGCTCAACATCATTGCTTATTTCTGAGACAACACGGCCTTTAATTAAGGCTTTATGGAGCGCCTCAATTCTCGGCGAAGAAATACCATCACTTTCCCCAATTACAATTCGCTGCATGGTACCAATATGTTTAATAACGCCTGGTTGGCTAATAGAACTGGCAATAAAAGCAACCCCACTGATAATTCTCTGCTGCCCCACTATGCTAGCAAGTACGTCATCTCCCTCTACTCCATTTTGTAGTGAAAGCACCGCCGTCTCAGGGCCAAGCATTGGAAGAATCGCTTCCCCCGTCGCTTCTGTATCCCAAAGCTTAACAGCCACAATTACACAATCGACTATCCCAACCTCTGCTGGATTTTTTGTTGCTTTTGCTGGGTATATCGTAATGTCACCCATATCACGACTATCAATTCTAAGTCCATGGGATTGGATAGCCGACAAATGTTGGCCTCGAGCGATGAATGTAACATCACTACCACCTGATGCCATTCGGGCGCCGAAATAGCCGCCAACACCTCCGCTTCCCATCATTGCTATACGC
>DJLG01000112.1:0-503 GCA_002434915.1 Proteobacteria bacterium UBA6522 | reverse complement strand
CTCAGGGCCAAGCATTGGAAGAATAGCTTCCCCCGTCGCTTCTGTATCCCAAAGCTTAACAGCCACAATTACACAGTCGACTATCCCAACCTCTGCTGGATTTTTTGTTGCTTTTGCTGGGCATATCGTAATGTCACCCATATCACGACTATCAATTCTAAGTCCATTGGATTGGATAGCCGACAAATGTTGGCCTCGAGCGATGAATGTAACATCACTACCACCTGAAGCCATTCGGGCACCGAAATAGCCGCCAACTCCCCCGCTTCCCATCATTGCTATACGCATAGACATATCATCATATCTAACATAGAAAGCACGGAAGGGTACAGCATTAGAATCAAATGCTAATCCGCCACACTATAAAGAAGCTACCCACTTTAGCCTCCAAGGATTTTAATTACCGATATCCTCGAAGTATACGCTCAAGTTCTCCATCAGGCGGGCGTAGTGAATCCAGAGAAAGCTTAGATAGAGGAGTATCCACATTACCCATAAGATCA
>DJLG01000130.1:3811-4131 GCA_002434915.1 Proteobacteria bacterium UBA6522 | reverse complement strand
TTCCCTCGTTGGGGAATTGACTTTGGAGCCCCAATTGATATGCAAGATCTGTTTAATCGTGAAACTACTCGAGTACTAGATATTGGATTTGGTGATGGCGAAGCCTTACTAACTTTAGCAGCAAATAATCCAACCATAGATTACCTAGGTATAGAGGTTCATGAACCTGGAATTGGCCACTTACTGCTACTGCTCGAACAAGCAGGTATTACTAATGTACGAATTATTCAACACGATGCTGTTGAGGTTATTTCAGATATGCTTCTAGACTGTCAATTCGATGCAGTTAACCTATTTTTTCCAGACCCGTGGCCTAAAAA
>DJLG01000130.1:0-3504 GCA_002434915.1 Proteobacteria bacterium UBA6522 | reverse complement strand
TTTCCAGACCCGTGGCCTAAAAAACGCCATCATAAACGACGGCTTATACAGCCAGCATTTATTAATGATGTAAGCCGTATATTAAAAGCTAATGGATTACTGCATATTACAACTGACTGGGATAATTATGCTGAGCACATAAGGGAAACCCTCAAAAAAAATGGGCTCTTCTCTCTAATAAATGAGGATAAAAGTCTTCCGCTGATGTGCAGACCACCCACCAAATTTGAGAGGCGTGGCAAGAGGCTTGGTCATAATGTGACAGATTTTTACTTTTGCCTGAAGTGAATTATCACTAAGACATTAAGCAGCAAAGCTTATTCATTTAGCTTAACAAAGCATCTAGTTCTTGTGCTTCAACCAAAATCTTCCCGCCTTTTATTTTAATTGTTATCGTTTTAAGTCCCGCACCTGGACAAGGTCCACTTACACAAATCCCATCCATAATTCGAAAACGCGCCCCATGTGAATTACAGATAATCAAATCATTTTCTTGTGTTAAAAAACTATCCTTTTGCCAGTTTAAAGCATGGCCAGCATGAGGACATCGGTTTACAAAACCGTAAACACAATTATTTTTTCTGACCACAAAAAACTCAAGCGGCCATAAGCCATCACCCCAAGTGAACTGTCGGCTACCAGGATCAGTTATCTCCTCTAGATCACATAGAACTGTGCTCATGACTCATTCTCACCTTGCCAACTTATTTTTATCTGGTTGGTTAACGTCTTAGTTTCAATTACATTGGTATCCAGTCAGGCCAGATAGGCTTCATAATGACTTAAATTGCACCTTAGTATGGAGTACATATTATCTACTGGATACAACTTAGAACTACCTTATCTATGACAAGGCCATATCTTGATTGCTCACTCTAACTCAGGGCGTCGACCCTGGCAGCAGATTCTTCTGAATCGCCACATGCTCATCTGTGTCTTTCAAGGCTTCTCTTCAGGCATGCCTCTTTATGTATTGGTACAACTTATACCAGCATGGTTGCGTACCGAAGGCGTCAATCTAGCCACAATCGGCCTTTTTACAATTGTCACTTTACCTTATACCTGGAAGTTTCTGTGGGCACCGTTTCTAGATCGCTTTAGCTTGCCCTTCCTGGGTCGTCGGCGCGGTTGGGCGATAGCTAGTCAATGTCTTCTACTGTTATGTATAACTCAGTTCGGGGCTTTTAACCCGAATGAAAACCTGGTTGCAGTAATCTGGCTAGTCTTTCTAACTTCTTTATTTAGTGCCACACAAGATATCGTACTTGATGCCTACCGGAGAGAAATGCTTGCCGATGATGAACTTGGCACAGGTAACTCTATCTTTATAAATGCCTATCGTGTCTCATCGCTGGTTCCAGGTTCACTTGGGTTTGTATTAGCAGATTTTCTACCATGGACAACAGTTTTCTGGTTGGTAGGAATATTTATGATTATTGGAATTATCACTACATTGCTAATACCAGAAAGCTCTGACGATCAAATAGCCCCGCGTACTGTCCGAGAAGCTATTGTTGAACCTTTCACAGAGTTTTTTGATCGTGATGGGATCAAATCTGCTCTACTCATACTTGCCTTTATGTTTTTTTACAAACTTGGCGACAATATGGCCGTCGCACTACAAACCCCTTTCTTTATCGATATAGGATTTACTCTGACAGAGATAGGCGTAATAGCAAAGTTTGTAATTCTTGGCTCTACTATTACCGGAGCCCTTCTTGGCGGATTACTGATGTTAAGGTTATCTATAAATCGTGCATTATGGATTTTTGGGTTTATTCAAATGATTTCTATTTTCGGGTATGTGGCGCTTGCTAAAATTGGCAATAACCTTTACGCATTAGTGGCGGCAGCGAGTATCGAATATATTGGTGTTGGCTTGGGGACGGTGGCACTTACAGCTTTTATGGCAAAACAAACTAGTCGCCGTTTTACTGCAACGCAATTTGCACTTTTAACAAGCCTGATGGCAGTACCAAGGACCTTTGCTAATGCCACAACCGGTTTCATCGTAGAAGCAATTGGCTATTTCAATTTTTTTCTTCTTTGCGCATTATTTGCAGTACCTGGAATGCTCCTCTTATTGGCGGTTGCGCCATGGTCGGATCCAAATGATTCAATTCAAACCAGCCGATAGATCACAAACGTATCTCCCTAGCTCTATTAAAGCCTTGTATGATGTGGGCATTGGCACTTCTTAATCATGAAAAGTTATAAGACGCAATTCCTAAATCTAGCGCTAAAACATGGCGCACTGAAATTTGGAAGGTTTGAATTAAAGTCAGGACGTATAAGTCCCTATTTTTTTAATGCTGGTCTTTTCAATACTGGCTATGCATTAGCAGGTTTAGGGCAATGTTATGCATCTGCACTAAATAATATTGATATTAATTTCGACATGCTTTTTGGACCAGCTTATAAAGGAATCAGTTTGGTTGCCCTTACCGCCGCTATGCTAGCTGAAAACCATGGCGTTGATTATCCCTTTGCTTATAACCGCAAAGAAGCGAAAGATCATGGTGAGGGTGGTACTAACATCGGTGCAACCATCAAGGGTCGAGTACTAATCTTAGATGATGTTATTACGGCCGGAACAGCAGCAACTCAAGCAATTAAGATAATCCATTCTGAGGGCGCTGAACTAGCAGGAATTGTTGTTGCACTAGACCGAGAAGAGGTTGGACGCGAAAGCCAGCTTTCAGCAGTACAGGAACTTCAAAATAAAATTGACGTTCCTGTTCGAAGTATTGTGTCACTTACGGACCTGATCAATCATTTGGAAAGCGGCAGCGAATTAGAAAAGTTCCTTCCCGCGGTACGCGAGTATAGAGAACGTTATGGCGCACTCTCAGATCAATAAACGTAATGAAGCCCTATCACTTGCTCCCAGTGTGGCCAAAGCCACCAACGCCACGGATGCTTTCTTCAAAAGACTTTACTAATTCAAACTCTGCTTGAACAACCGGGACTATTACAAGCTGGGCAATACGTTCTCCAGGCTCTATAACAAATGTTTTAGACCCACGATTCCAACAAGAGATCAATAACTCACCCTGATAGTCCGAATCGATTAGGCCCACTAAGTTACCTAGTACAATGCCATGCTTGTGACCAAGTCCCGAGCGAGGAAGTATGATTGCCGCCAGATTCGGATCTTCTATATGGATGGCCAGGCCAGAATGAATCAACTCACAATCACCCGGATTGAGTTCCAGCGGCACATCTAAGCACGCACGCAGATCGACTCCTGCTGAACCGTCCGTGCCACGCACAGGCAAAGGAATCTCTGACCCAAGCCGCTCATCAAGCACCTTGAGACGTATAGGTCGCAAATTTGTATTTGTCATAGGCGACTCTAAGGCTTATTTATCCGGCTTGAGATGAACTTTTTTTGGAGGATACAGAGCAATAACACTCAGCAATTAATTGGATTAATCTTTTTGCTATTACAGGTTTTGAGGCCTGCTCCAATTCTACATCCCCATCTTTCCAGAAAACCTTGAG
>DJLG01000139.1 GCA_002434915.1 Proteobacteria bacterium UBA6522 | reverse complement strand
ATCAGGTAACCACATATGAAATGGAACAGCACCAAATTTAAAAGCAATCCCAACGATGATAAAAGCCAAACCTAAAAGAGCCAAAAGATTTACTTCCTCAATTGCTGAGAAGTACTGCGAAAGCTCATTGATAGATATTGTTCCTGTAAGCCCGTAAAGGACCGAAATACCATAAAGGAGGGTTCCAGAAGCAATCGCACCAAGCACAAAATATTTCATTGCAGACTCGGCAGCAAGACCAGAATCACGATCGAATGCCACTAAAGCATAAAGCGACAGCGAAAGCAGTTCCAAACCCAAATACACAATAAGAAGATTATTAGAGGATGTTATTACCATTACGCCTAACAAACCAAAAAGCGCTAATACAAAAAATTCTCCCTTAAAAAGACTCTCACGTATTAAATAGTCCCGTGAGTAAAGAAAAACAATACCTATAATCAGATAGGCAAAAAGCTTTAAAATATTACCTGCAGGATCTGCGAGATAAGCTTCATTCAATGTCGTAACAGGTCCGTCAACACCAAAGTAGGCTGTGCAAAATGCAGTTCCAATCAAGGCAAGCATCGCAAGTCGAAATGTAAGAATTCGCTGCTCTTGCTTAAGAAAGGTATCAATCACTAAAATCACGCATAGCGCAACTGTAAGAAAAATCTCTGCAATGGCTGGGATTAAATCAGGCATAAGAGTCCCAAGACTTACAATTTTGATTGAGAAATATGTTCAAGCAATGCTCCTAATGTCGGCTCCATTAACTCCATTAGAGGGGCAGGCCAAACACCCAGTATAAGAATAGAAAATGCCAGCACAGCCAACATAAAGAATTCTCGCCTATCAATATCCTTAAGAGAAGCTACGCCTTCATTACCAACTTCTCCGAATATCACCCTTTTAATCAACCATAACGTATAAGCTGCGCCCATAATTAAAGTTGTTGCAGCAAGAAATGCAAGCCAGAAACTAGCCTGAAAACTCCCCACTATCACGAGAAATTCCCCAACAAAACCAGATGTTCCAGGTAGACCTGCATTTGCTAACGCAAAAAAGACCATCAATGCTGCAAATTTAGGCATTGTGTTAGCCACTCCTCCGTATGCATCAATCTCACGGCTATGCAAACGATCATACATAACACCAACACAAAGAAATAAAGCTCCCGAAATGAGGCCATGCGAAATCATCTGAATCATACCGCCTTGCAATGCCAGGCTAGCCCCTTCTATGCCGGAAGAATTTACAGCAATAAAAAAGATAACGAAAAACCCTAATGTCACAAATCCCATATGTGCGATAGATGAGTAGGCTATAAGTTTTTTCATATCTTTTTGGGCTAGGGCTACAAAAGCAATATAAATAATTGCTATCAACGACAAGGCAACCATCATGCCCGCTAGGGCCTGGCTTGCGTCAGGGGCGATTGGAAGACTAAACCGGATGAATCCATAACCGCCCATCTTCAAAAGAACCGCCGCAAGAATAACCGAACCACCAGTTGGTGCCTCAACATGAGCGTCTGGCAACCAGGTGTGAACAGGCCACATAGGCACCTTCACTGCAAAAGCCAGAAAAAATGCCATAAAAATAGGAATCTGCTCTGCTAAGTTAAGTGGAAGTTGATGAAAATCTAGAATTGAGTATGCACCAACCTGCAGGTACATATAAATTAGAGCGATCAGCATAAATACTGACCCAAGGAAAGTATAGAGAAAAAACTTAACTGTCGCGTAAACGCGGTTTGCTCCACCCCAGACCCCAATGATTATAAACATTGGAATGAGCATGGATTCCCAAAAAACATAGAAAAGAAGGCCATCTAATGATGAAAAAACACCAATCATTAGGCCCTCTAACAACAGAAACGCTGAAAAATACTGTGCTGGCCTAAGTTTAATAACTTCCCATCCAGCTATGATAATGAAGGGAGTTAAAAACGTAGTTAAGAGAATGAGGGGCACTGAGATACCATCTACCCCCAAGTAATAATAAGCACTAAATCGCTCTATCCAGGGCAAACGTTCAACAAACTGCATGCTCGAGATGTTTGGGTCAAAATTTACATAAAGAGGCACACTTAACAATAACGTAGCAACAGAAGCCGATAAGGCTATAACCTTTCCCCAATGAGCGGCACGCTCTGTAGTACCAAGGGCATATACGAATATTCCAGTAGCAATAGGCAACCAAATAAGAACACTAAGTAGAGGAATACTAGTCACAAAGTTATCAACCTACGATTAACAAACCAATGATGATTGCCAAACCAACAACCATGACAAATGCATAATGATAAAGATACCCAGACTGGATTGACCGCATAACACCAGAAAAGAACCGGACAAAACGTGCTGAACCATTCACTATCAACCCGTCTATAAAAAACTCGTCCCCAACTCGCCAGAATGAGTTTGCAGTCATCCGTGCACCCTTCGCTATAAAATTCTCATTAAAGGAATCAAAATAATATTTATTCTCTAAAACCTGGTGAATAATTTTAAGTTTTTCTTTAAAGAGTTGAGGCAAATCTGGCCTTTTTAAATAAAGAAACCAAGCAAGTAAAGCACCAGCAGCTGCCAGATAAATTGCAGCTGAAGCCGTAGCGGCATGCACTATAAAACTCAATGGTCCATGAAAGTTATCCCCTAATTGTCCAACCACTCCTGGGGTCTCTAATATAAAAATTGATTGATTAAAAAAACCTCCAAAAAGTACCGGCTCAATGGTTAACCAACCTATAAAAATGGAAGGAATAGCTAGCAAAATAAGGGGTAATGTCACAACTGTTGGCGACTCCTTCACATGCTTTTTCACGTCAGAGTCCATACGTTCCTTCCCATGAAACACAAGAAAAAACACTCGAAAACTATACAAAGCAGTGACGAAGACACTTAAAAGCACACACCAATACGCATAGCCAGATCCGGGAATCGTTGACAGGTGAACAGCCTCAATTAAGGCATCTTTCGAAAAGAAGCCTGAAAACCCAGGAAACCCAACGAGCGCTAAGGTGCCAACCAATGAGGTCCAATAAGTGATCGGCATATATTTTCGTAGCCCACCCATTTTTCGTATATCTTGCTCATGATGCAAAGCAATAATCACGGAACCGGCAGCAAGAAATAGTAATGCTTTAAAAAACGCATGAGTCATCAAATGGAAAATTCCTGCTGCATAAGCAGAAGCGCCTAGGGCCACGGTCATATAACCTAACTGAGACAGAGTTGAATATGCTACGACACGCTTTATATCATGCTGCACAACACCCAACAGTCCAGTAAAAAATGCAGTAGTTGCACCAATTATTAAAACCAAACTTAGTGCAGTCTGTGAGAATTCAAATAACGGCGACATACGAGCTACCATAAAAATACCAGCTGTCACCATTGTTGCGGCATGAATTAAAGCAGATATTGGAGTTGGTCCTTCCATTGAATCTGGCAACCACACATGTAAAGGAACCTGGGCAGACTTTCCCATTGCACCAACAAACAAACAGATACATGCAACACTAAGAACTGACCACTGCATACCAGAAAAAAGTTCTATGGACTGTTCACTCAAATCCTCTGCAAGACTAAAAACCTGGTAGTAATCTAAGGACCCGGCATACATTAATAGGGCAGCTATACCGAGCAGAAAACCAAAATCACCCACACGGTTTACAAGAAAGGCTTTCATATTAGCCGAAATTGCAGTTTCTTTTTTAAACCAGAAACCAATCAAAAGATATGAAATAACTCCAACAGCTTCCCAGCCGAAAAAAAGCTGTAGAAAATTGTTAGACATAACTAGCATGAGCATTGCAAACGTGAACAAAGAAATATAACTAAAAAATCTTTGGTAGCCCTCATCATCATGCATATAACCAATGGTATAAATATGCACCGCAAGGGAAACAAAGGTAACGACAGTCATCATTAAGACTGTTAGATGATCGACTAGGAATCCAACTTCCATAGTCAAACCACCTACCGAACCCCAACGATAGATTGACTCATTGAATATTGGGGCTCCATCAATAGCTATCGCTTTTAATGCGTATAGTGATAGTAGAAAGGAAATAAAAACCCCGGCTATAGTTATAGAGTGGGCACCAGAGCGTCCGATCTGCTTGCCAAGCAAGCCTGAGAATACTGCTGCAACAAGAGGCGCAAGAACAATTGTAAGGTAGATTATTTCCATCTCAGCCTTTCAAAGATCCAAGCTCATCAACATTAATGCTTTGTCTGGTTCTAAATAAAACCACAAGAATAGCTAAGCCAATCGCGGCCTCTGAAGCTGCTACAGTAAGAATAAAGAAGACAAAAACCTGGCCAAGCTCATCTCCTAGCATTCGGGAAAAAGCTATAAAATTGAAATTAACTGCTAACAACATAAGTTCAATACACATCAACAATAAAATGACGTTTTTTCTATTTATAAAAATCCCGACAACTGCAAGACTAAAAAGCACAGCAGCCAAGACTAGGTAATGAGAAATAGTAATCATCATTTATACATCTACCTTGAAGAATCCTTGTTCGAGGGGACTTTAACCAAACGAACTCTGTCTTCGCTTTTAACGTTCACCTGTGCAGGCACATCCTGCACCTTCAATCCTGGCCTACGACGCATTGTCAGTGAAATTGCAGCAACAATAGCAAGCAATAAAATAACTCCGGCCAATTCAAATGCATAAACATGCTCGGTATAAAGCAGAGCTCCTAGAGCCTGAGTATTGCTATACGATTCTGGATTAGCCTGTGGCAATAAAACTGAAATCACATCCTGACTACGGAACCAAACAACATGAACAATTTCTATAACAATAACTAATGACAGCAATAGACCCATGGGCAGGTAACGATTAAAATTATCTTTAAGTGATTCAGATTTAACATCAAGCATCATTACCACGAACAAAAATAGAACCATAACTGCCCCCACATACACCAGCACGAGGACAACAGCTAAAAATTCAGCCTCAATCAACAACCAAAGCATCGCGCTTTGGACGAACGCCAGAACCAAAAATAAAGCTGAGTAAACTAGATTACGACTTGCAATGACTCCAAGAGCGGAGATCACAAGAATCAAAGAGAACGTATAAAATAAGAACGAAGTAATCACTATTTAAACTGCTTTTTAAAAACCTAGTATTTCTATTACCTATAAGGGGCATCTGATGCTTTATCGGCCGCAATCATTTGTTCGTATCTATCACCAACCGCCAAGAGCTTATCCTTATTCATTATGTTCTCTCCCCGAGTTTCCATGTGATACTCATGTATTCGAGTTTCGACAATCGCATCAACCGGACATGCTTCTTCACAAAAGCCACAATAAATACACTTAAACAAGTCGATGTCATAGCGTGTAGTCCTACGAGTACCATCCTTGTTTACATCAGATTCAATAGTTATTGCCAGAGCCGGGCAAACTGCCTCACATAACTTACAAGCAATACAGCGCTCTTCTCCGCTTGGGTAGCGCCTAAGAGCGTGAAGACCACGAAATCGTGGCGATTGTGGTGCCTTTTCCTCAGGATATCTAATAGTGACCTTTCTAGAAAAAAGGTTTTTAAAAGTAAGACTTAAACCCTTAACAAGTTCCGTCATTAAAAATGTTTTGAAGAAATTCTTCATTATCTAACCCTAATTTAATCCGACCATGGACCGACTTCTGCAGCAAACATTACGCCTTCAACACCAATCCAAATGATAGTTATTGGTATAAACACCTTCCACCCAAGACGCATAATCTGGTCATAGCGATAGCGAGGAAAAGTAGCTCTAAACCAAAGAAAACAAAACATAAAAAATGACATTTTTAGTGCTAACCAGCCAAAATGTGGGGCCGACAAGAAACTACCTTCCAAAAATGGCACCCCAGCAAAAGGAGAAAGCCATCCACCACAAAAAAATATAACTGTAAGAGCAGATATCAATATCATGTTGGCGTATTCGCCTAGAAAAAACAGTCCGAAAGCTATCCCTGAATACTCAACATGAAATCCAGCAACAATTTCTGATTCACCTTCAGCCACATCAAACGGAGCTCGATTCGTTTCAGCAACACCCGAAATAAAGTAGACTAAAAACAAGGGGAAAAGTGGCCACATAAACCAGCTTAAAAAACTGGTCCCTGATTGCGCCATAACAATATCACCAAGGTTTAGACTTCCGCTGGCCATCAACACGCCCACTAGCGCAAATCCCATAGCAATTTCATAAGCCACTATCTGTGCGGCGCATCGCATAGCACCAAGGAAAGCGTACTTTGAGTTAGAGGCCCAGCCCGCTAACACAACCCCATAGACACCCAGTGACGTAACCGCTAAAACATAAAGTAACCCAGCATCAATATTAGCAATAACAAAATCTTCGCTGAAAGGTATTACCGCCCATGCCGCAAAAGCAGTCGTTAAAGAAAGTATTGGAGCCAGCAGGAAAAGAAACTTATTGGCATTAACAGGTAAAACAACCTCCTTTAACATCATTTTTATGAGGTCTGCAAAAGGTTGAAGTAAACCATACCAACCGGTTCTATTAGGGCCTAGTCGGTTTTGAATAAAACCGATTAACTTCCTTTCTGCATAAGTAAAATATGCAACAGTAACCATCAGCGGTATTAAGACAATCATTGCTTTAATTACCGTTAAAACACTGAACTGAATTGGCTCAGGAAGGCCAAAAAATGCTAGCAACTGATCAAGCTGATAAAAAATATTAGCCATATCTACTTAAGAATCTCTTCCAACTTTACTAGCGTTTTTTCCCTTAGCTGTCTCCTGCAATGCTTCACCTCGCCTGACCACTGCATCAATGGAATACATAGGAACATCAAGGCCAGACAAATCAACTTCTGTAGGCTTGATTTCAGCTTCAAACTCTCCCTTATATTGGGTATCAATTATTGGGTCACCAACCTCCCCCATAAGAGCCTCAAGAGCCTCAAGAACCTCAACTGCGCTACGATAATCAAAGTCTGAAAGGTTTAGGTTGTTACCTAAAACGCGTAAAACTCGCCAACCCTCTCTCGAATCACCGAAAGGCTTTGCAGCAGCCTCAAAGCTTTGCCACTTTCCTTCAACATTAACAAATGTTCCCGCTGTCTCAGCAAATGTGGAAATCGGCAAAAGAACATCCGCATAGCCAAGAAGCTCATCTGTCACATACGGCGTAAAACAAACAACCGTGTCGGCGTTCTGGAACGCCTCCCGGGCAAGCTCTGCATCGGCCAAATCATGCTCAGGTTCTAATCCAAAGAGAATGTAACTTCGTCTAGGATTAGCAAGCATTCCTTGGGCATCTAAACCAACTACTTCACTGGCTTGCCCTCCTAGTTCACGATGAGGAAGCGCACCAACCAAAGCTGCGCCAGGTGAATTCGCACCTTCTGGCAAATAACCAAGCGTAGTATTGGTTATTTGACAAAGACCCGCTGCAATAGCACGAATATCTGCAAAAAAAGGATGTCTTAACGCCATCTGCCCGAGAATCAATAAGGTCTTATCTCGGTCAATTAAAATTCGAGCTGCCTTCCTTTCAGAGTCTGTAATTTCAACACCATCTAATATAGAGCTTAAGCCCTGCGGAGCCTCTTGATCAGTCAACTCAAGCGCAGCTGCTAAAACTGATGCTAGAGATTTGACCAAAATATTGAGGGGTGTTTCGACATAGGCAGAACAAGGAAAGTGGTATTCATAGGTAGTGGGATTAACAAAACCAACTGATGCACCTTTGATAGCGGCCTTACGGACACGATGCGCAATCATTGGCACCTCTCTACGCAAATTTGAAGCAACAATCAAAACCCCATCAAGATTCTCGAGTTCAGTTATTGGCATACCTAAAGATGGCCATAATGGATCAGCATCCTGATCGCGAAAATCTCGAGCACGAAGTCGGTAATCAATATTATTACTACCAAGATGGCGTGCTATTTGACTAAAAAGAAACATTTCCTCAACAGTTGCGGTAGGAGATATCAACGCACCAAGAGAATCTCCGTCATCACCAATACTAGCTTGAATAAATCGGGATGCATGAGTAATTGCTTTATCCCATGATACCTCTGACCAACCCTTCTCTGTCTTAAGCATTGGCACTGTCAAACGATCATCTGCATAAACGCCCTCATAACTGAATCGATCACGATCAGCGATCCATGTTTCATTAATTAATTCGTTTTCACGAGGTACAACACGCTTAAGCTTCCCTCGCAAGACATGCCCAAAAAGATTTGAACCTGAACAGTCATGGGGTGAGATAAGAGGCTTTGCCATCATCTCCCATGCCCTAGCGCTGTAACGATAAGGCTTGTTATTAAGCGCTCCTACTGGGCAAAGGTCGATAATATTGCCAGAAAGTTCATGATCAACACTACGTTCAATATAAGTGCCAATCTCCATGTTTTCACTACGACCAGTTGTACCCAATTCTTGGATTCCAGCGATTTCCTGTCCAAACCGAACACAACGAGTGCAATGGATACATCGTGTCATATCTGTAGAGACTAGCGGGCCAAGATTTTTATCCTTAACCGCCCTTTTTTTCTCAATATACCGGGAAACATCACCCCCAAATCCCATTGCCATATCCTGAAGTTCACA
>DJLG01000097.1 GCA_002434915.1 Proteobacteria bacterium UBA6522 | reverse complement strand
CTTTTTATAGTCAGAGTTTTATAGCCAGTAAAACTCCCATTGATCCCCATCTACTGACTTCTCTGTCTGACCTCTAGAAATAACAAACCCTTTCTCCACGCTCGGTTCATCATTTTTTATATAAGTTATCGAACAACGAGATTTGAAAAAAAAATTTTTATTTTTAATCGACCTAACAGAACATCCTGCAGGAGCATAAACTTTAAGGTTTATAGGCATTACTCTTTGGCTCAGTTGGCGGAGAGGGAGGGATTCGAACCCTCGAAGGGCGATTAACCCTTACTCCCTTAGCAGGGGAGCGCTTTCAGCCACTCAGCCACCTCTCCGTTAATTTATAAATTACTAATAATTAAGGTTTTTATTAGGAAATGAAGTTCTTTAATTGCACTTAGAGAAAAACTTCATCAGGCATATATCAGGCATTCACCTTTTATTTTTATCATTTAAAACCTTACAAAGGAACATTATAAATCATTCTACCGTCTTACTAACTATCTTATCTAAATAGCATGAAAGGGGTACGCAGAAGACCACCCCACCCCCACCCCATATATATACTAGTCCCCAAACATTTTGAGCTATTTAGGTTGTGAACAAATCTAGGTGTATCATTAATAACTACAAATAAGAGCTTGAACAGATCAAGCCAGACTTAGCAGACTTGGGGGAGTTGTGCTATGAAAGAAAATCAAACGGCTGTTCTCAATAAACGTTCAATTAAGTTCGTCACTATTAGTCTTTATCTGTTCATCATTAACGAGATCGTTAAAAACATACCCAAAAGAAAATCACATAGACGGGGAACTAGATGGTCTCTGTGAGATATACTA
Source organism: Proteobacteria bacterium UBA6522 (assembly GCA_002434915.1). Classification (GTDB taxonomy): domain Bacteria; phylum Pseudomonadota; class Gammaproteobacteria; order Steroidobacterales; family Rariloculaceae; genus UBA6522. The sequence continues at coordinate 4,517 of DJLG01000097.1, read as the reverse complement.
CTCAAATGGTCAATTTTATCTCCCCTAAAAATTTTCTAGATCTCTTGCCTTTTTTTGTAATTTACTAAAGTACATAACCCACCAACAACAAACCCAACCTAGAAGAAAACCTCCCGCCACTATTTGTTTTGGAGTGTCAAGATAATTAGGGATTTCATTGAAAACATAAAATATGACAATGCATCCCAAGAATAATATTACAGCGTTTTTCATAGTCTCTTCCCACTTGCACTATCTGATCTAAATACTTTAGAGGGTATGCAGAATGTCATAAGGGTTAAGTGGGATATATAACCACTGCTCACGCTTTTTTAACCAATGTTTGCATAGTAGTGCCTAAATATGTCTAAACTGAGATAAATATCAGGCACTAAAATCTAAACATATACGATATGCAATCAGAATAATTGCGTAGCCAGAGGGCTACCCAAATCACAAAAACTAATACTGTAAATTAGTAATCGACACCTACAGCTCTCGGACGAATCGATTCTCCATCCGCCTGCTCACGTTTTATGCGATTAAAAATCTCTTCTCTATGAACCGCAATCTCTTTTGGAGCATTAACTCCTAAACGAGCCTGATTCCCTTTTACTCCGAGAACGGTGACAGTTATATCATCTCCGATCACAAGAGTTTCCCCTACACGCCTAGTCAAGATCAGCATAGCCAAACTCCTTCTTGGTCTTGCTACCGATTATTCTCCTGTACTCTTTGGTACAGTTTAATAGCTAGATTGGACTATATTCTGTCATTTTTTTAAAGCCAATCTACCTTGCTTGTCCAAACTTTCCCTTAAGTAAAGTTCGTAGCACTATGTTAATGCATTTTAGCTACAGAGGTATAAAAGTTAGACAGCGTCTAAACCGACCCATTCAATGAAGCAGAAATCTGCCCAGAAACAAGAGCAAGAGCCTCATCTAGTTTGTCAGGTAGGGTGCCGCCTGCTTGAGCAAAATCGGGTCTGCCCCCACCTTTTCCTCCCACACATTCTGCTATAGGCCCAATCAGAGTGCCCGCCTTCAAAGAATTAGTAAGATCTTTAGATACGCCTGCCACTAACCTTACCTTCTCATCTTCCACAGCACCCAGAACCACAACACTTGAACCAAGCTGATCACGGAGCTTATCAGCCGCCTCACGTAGAGCTCGGGAATCAGCACCGTCGATTCGTGCTGCTATAACTTTTATGCCTTCTATCTCTACCGCTTCAGAAATTAGATCTCGTGCACCACCACTTGCAAGTTTCCCCTTAAGCGCCTGCACCTCCCGCTCAAGACTACGATTACGGTCCAGAAGTTGGGTAACCCTATCCACAAGATCTTCACGCGCGCCTTTAACCAATTCGGCCATATTGCCGAGAAGCTTCTCGCTTGAATCTACCCATTCCAATGCACCTGAACCAGTGACAGCCTCGACTCTTCGTACGCCTGAGGCAATACCCGTCTCAGAAGTAATCTTGAATAGGCCAATATCTCCTACACGCCCAACATGTGTTCCTCCACACAGCTCTATTGAAAAACTCCCGAGTTTTAAAACACGCACATCCTCAGCATACTTATCACCAAAAAAAGCGATTGCTCCACTGTCAATCGCCTCTTTATAGTTCATCTCTTTTGTTTCTGCAGAAAAATTCAAACGGATTTGCTCATTGACTAATGCCTCTATTGTATTCAACTCATTAATGCTAACTGCCTCATTATGTGAGAAGTCAAAGCGCAACCTATCTGGGGTAACAAGAGAGCCTTTCTGCTGAACATGATTACCTAGCACATTCCGAAGCGCAGCATGCAAAAGATGGGTAGCAGAGTGATTCAGGGCAATCGCTGTTCTGCGTTTTTCATCTACAGAAGCTTTTAAGGTATCTCCAATCTCAATACGGTCATCTCCTACTTCACCTAAGTGCCCATAGGAATGGCCAAATTTAATAGTGTCTTCAACACGAAAAGCCAAACTTTTGCCACTAAGAGTACCGGCATCACCCACTTGACCGCCGCTTTCCGCATAAAAAGAAGTTTTATCTAGAACAACAACACCAGTAGTTCCTGGCTCAAGAACCTGAACAGGCATTCCCTCTGAGAATAAAGCCGTAACAGTTCCTATTGCCTCGAGGGCATCATAACCAAGGAATTCTGTTTTCTCTTCAAGAGACGGTCGTTCTTCACCGTAGGCGCTGAAACGACTCTGATTACGGGCACGCTGCCTTTGAGCTGCCATGTTTTTCTCAAATCCAGTTTCATCAATACTGAGGTCCCGTTCCCTCAAGAAGTCAGCAGTAAGATCTTTTGGAAACCCATAAGTATCATAAAGTTTAAAAACGGTTTCACCTGATACCACCCCACCTTCAGGGCGATCTTCAATAACTGACTCCAAAATTCTCATGCCCTGAGAAAGAGTCTCTGCAAACCGTTCTTCTTCCTGAAGCAGTATCCGCTCAACATGCTCTCTTTGAGATCTCAATTCCGGATAAGCATCTCCCATCTCGCTCTCAAGAGACTTCACTAGTTTGTGAAAGAAAGGCTTCTCCATACCAAGCATGTAACCATGCCTAATTGCTCTACGAATAATTCGACGAAGCACATAGCTACGTTTTTCATTTCCAGGTATTACACCGTCTATTATTAGAAAAGAGCAGGCCCGTATATGGTCAGCAATCACGCAAAGGGATTTATCTGTCGAATCTTTAGTATTCGTTACTTTCATCACGGCCTGAATCAGACTTGCAAACAGATCCGTTTCGTAATTTGAATGTACTTCTTGCATAACTGCGGCGACGCGCTCTAAACCCATACCAGTATCCACCGAGGGCTTGGGCAAAGGAGTTAATTTGCCTGATGCATCACGCTCAAACTGCATAAAAACGAGATTCCATATCTCGACATAACGATCACCTTCTTCATCCGTTGAACCTGGTGGTCCGCCATCAACATCTGGACCATGATCATAAAAAATTTCACTACAAGGGCCACATGGGCCTGTCTCGCCCATGGCCCAAAAGTTATCCTTCTCACCAAGGCGAGTAAATCGTGCTGGGTTAATGCCAACATCTTTTAACCAAATATCTGCCGCCTCATCATCCTGTTCATAAACGGTGCACCATAATCTTTCAGGAGGAAGTTCCAATACCTCGGTAACAAATTCCCAAGCAAAGTGAATCGCATCACGTTTAAAATAATCCCCAAAACTAAAATTACCCATCATCTCGAAAAACGTGTGGTGCCGAGCTGTATAGCCCACGTTCTCCAGGTCATTGTGTTTGCCTCCAGCGCGAACACATCGCTGAGAAGTTACAGCTCGAAGACTCTTACGACTTTCCTGACCAAGAAAAACATCCTTAAACTGGACCATACCGGCATTAGTAAAAAGAAGTGTTGGATCATTTGCTGGCACAAGCGAAGAACTCGGGACAACCTCATGACCCCGATGCTCAAAAAAATCTAGGAACGCTTGGCGAAGCTCGCTTGTAGTCCGATTCATATTTCCTTCTTTAGCGACAACCAATTCAGCAAGCTAATCAGAATCGTCTGCCAGATCTAGTGCTATATCTATTTGGTCTCTCTCGAAACCACGATATTGTAAGAACCGCATTTGGCGTGCTCGCTCAGAAAACTCCCTCGGCCCTGTTATCCCAAAACGCTTGCATCTAACATCTGAGGCCAACTTACCCCAATCCTGTTGAATGTCTTCTAAGCCTGTCTGAATGTTCGCCTCATTAATACCACGATGCATAAGGTCTGCTTGAATACGCGTCGGACCCTGCCCTTTACTTATACGCCCTCGTATAAAACTTTCTACAAATCTTGCTTCCTCAAGAAGCCCATCCACTTCCAAAGCATCAAGCACTCCATCAATTATGTCTCGGCTATAGGCTCGAGAAGACAGCTTCCGCTGCAACTCTAATCTGCTATGTTCCCTACGAGCTAAAAGATCAAGCGCCTTCTTTCGGCAAGCCTTACTATGCTCCACCGAAGATTCATAAACATTCTCAGTCTTGATTGGAACTAGCATCCTCCGCCTCTTCTACCGTGCCCTCGGTTTCGTTCGATAAAAGCCTTGCACGCAGTTGAGCTTCAATTTGTGCCGCCTTCTCAGGGTTTTCGAGCAAGTATTCCCGGACATTCTCTTTACCCTGACCTATTCGATCACCCTGATAGCTATACCAAGAACCTGATTTTTCTACGATATCTTCTTTAACACCTATATCAATGAGCTCGCCTTCACGTGAGATACCATGGCCATAAAGAATTTCAAACTCTGCCATTTTAAATGGTGGGGCCATTTTATTCTTAACCACCTTAACCCGAGTCTGATTGCCAAGAATTTCATCGGCTTTCTTAATAGCACCAATTCGCCGTATATCTAATCGTACTGACGCATAGAACTTCAGCGCATTGCCCCCAGTAGTCGTTTCAGGACTACCAAACATGACACCAATTTTCATGCGAATCTGATTAATAAAAACAACCATACAGTTAGAACGTTTGATGTTTGCCGTTAGCTTTCGCAAAGCTTGCGAC
>DJLG01000035.1 GCA_002434915.1 Proteobacteria bacterium UBA6522 | reverse complement strand
AGTTTAGTAGGAGTTTGCCTCTTACCTGAGATGTTAATGAACATATTTTTAAGCTTGATTTGACTAAAAGTGCAATGATTTTCTTCATGCATTTGAACTGAAGGTTGAAAAAGAAGTTTAATATTGGAAGCTTAGACTGAGTCCAATAAAAAATATTACTAAGAATGTTTCAAAAATGAGTTAAATTGGACTCATGATGGAGTCTAGAAGGAGGGGGAAATGAAAAATAGTCAATCATCTTTGAATATTCTTTTGCTAGATAGGTTATTTGTTTTCACGGTAATAGCTGTATTTATAACTTGGTCAGGCTTATCGCTCGCGCATCATTCTTTTCCTGCAAAACTGACAGAAGATGGGGAAGAGGCTATTGAGGTTCTTAATGGCACCGTACGTGTTTTTAGAATCTTGAATCCTCATGGTGCTTTAATTGTGAACGTACCAAACGAGGCTGGAGAGGAAGAGGGTTGGTTGCTGGAACTTAGTCCCGCCGCTCAATTAGCACGTGAGGGCTGGACAGATGATACGGTCAATCCGGGAGATAGGGTCAGCATTGCTGCATTTATATCTACTACGCCTAATCGTGGTCGTTTACGTGCCATGCTTATACATGGGCAAACCGAAACTGAGGCAGCCCGTTTGCTTGTTTCATATGGTATTCGAGGTGACACCCCAACAATGATCCGATTAAGAGAGCGTTTGCCAACTTGTGGAACCATTGATCAGAGTTACAATCGGACTGAATGTTTTCTTATTGATTCTGATGCAATGATTTCACTAAATGCAGAGTTTCCTGGTGAAATGGGGTATGCCATGCCTTGAGAGTAAAACCTTCTTAAAGGTTAGATCGCCAGCTTTGAAAGATTAGAACTTTCTTGGATTAAGAGGGTTTTTTTGAAGCTATATCTTTATAGTTAAACTGGGTTGTTGAGGTAATACCGATGAAAAATCAAATTTTACGAAGAGTTGTTCTTTTTTTCATAATGATCGGGTTACCGGTTATTGTTTTTGGACAGGAATCTACTAATGATCCTCATATAATAGTCGTCTCAGGCGCTACAGGAACTCAGGGAGGAGCTGTCGCACGGTCACTGTTAGACCGAGGATTCATAGTGCGTGGACTTACACGCAATCCAAATAGTGAAGCTTCAATAGCCCTAAGTGAACTAGGCGCTCATATGGTTCAAGGTGATTTTGATAACACTAGCTCACTTGATTCAGCATTGAATGGAGCCTACGGAGCATTTTCTGTGCAACAGTATCGAGGAGTTGGTGTGGAAGGGGAAATTCGGCAAAGTATGGCATTTGCTGATGCAGCCAAGAAAGCAGGCATCCAACATTTTATATATACCTCGGTTCTTTATGCTCGACTAGGAACTGGTGTTCCTCAGTTTGAGAGTAAACGTCAGATTGAAGACTATATTCGTGATTTAGGTATGTCTTATTCTATTGTTAGGCCTCCAAGTTTTATGGTAAACCTTGAAGGTGCTTGGGAGGCGGCCAATGAAAGCATATACCGGACAGTATTCCCAGCTGATATGGCTAGACATCATATAGCCCCCGCCGACATTGGTCGTATAGTGGCTGAGGCATTTAGTAACCCAGACATGTGGATCAATAGAGAATTAGACATTGCTGGACAACAGATTTCTTATGCTGATATCGCAGCAGCTATGAGTCGACAGCTTGGAAAATTGGTGGTTTATGAGCAAATACCTTGGGAGGAATTTTCCTCTAGCGCGACACCAACTGCTATCTCACGTGATGCATGGTATCTATCAAATCTGGTGCAAGTAGATATGGGTGCTTTACATGAGGAGTTCCCGGGACTTATGACCGTAGAGGATTATTTGATTAGTGCGGGCTGGAATGAACGATAGTAGGAAAAAAGTTGACTAGATTTTTTCTATGATGAATATGAATATAGATTATTCTCATACTAAAAAATTTAATAGATCCAGTAATGCGTGGGGATTGGTTTTTTTGTGCCTGTTTATGACAGTTTTCTCTACTGTTAGAGCACAAGAGTATCAGTATGAATTAGATCCAGCACACACCACTATAGGTTTTTTTGTTGAGCACATTGGTTTCGCAAAAGTTTTTGGTTTTTTTCGTGAGTTTGTAGGTTCATATAAATTTGATGAAGAAACTGGTGAAGTGTCAAGTGTGATTATCAATGTAGAGACTGACAGTGTATTTACCAACCATAGAAGACGTGATGCTCATTTAAGGAGTGCAGATTTTTTTAATAGCCGTAAATTCCCATCCCTAATTTTTTCAGGTGAAATGACAAAAGTAATTAATGAAGAAACTTTTGAAATAACTGGAGACTTACAGTTGCTTGGAGTAGAAAGACCTTTGACTTTGGTTGCCACTTGGAATAAGAGCGGGGTTTACCCTTTTGGGGATAAAAACTACGTGATGGGTGTTTCAGCCCGTGGTAGTTTTAAACGTTCAGATTTTGGTATGAATTACAGCGTAGAGAATGGTTGGGTAGGAGATACGGTAGAGATTATGATTGAGTTTGAGGCTATAAGGCTTTAAGCCTTGGCAGCATTATTATGAGAAGTGGGTACTGGAAAGACTTGGCGACTACTGACTTTTCAGCTATAGATCCTTTAAAAACTGTAGCACTCTTGCCAGTAGCAGCTATCGAACAACATGGACCTCATCTGCCATTATCCACTGATGCTTTAATTAATGAGGCTATTATTTCAGCAACATTACCGGTTCTGCCAGACAATTCCACAGTACTGGTTTTACCGGAGATGACAATTGGTAGTAGCCTTGAACACATAGACTTTCCTGGAACTCTAACTGTAAGTGCCGAAGAACTTCTCGCATTATGGAAAGCTATAGGTTCAAGCGTACGCAGATCAGGTGTTCGTAAGCTTGTTATATTTAATAGCCATGGTGGTCAATCAGCATTGGTTGATATAGCAGCTCTTCATCTGAGAGTCGAAATGCAGATGCTAGTGGTTCGCACTAATTATTTCTCTTTTGGCTCGCCTGCAGGATTATTCGATAAAGAGGAAGTTCTTCATGGATTGCATGGTGGTGAAGTAGAAACATCTTTAATAATGCATTTGAGACCTGATTTGGTGCGCGAGAATGCTCTAAAGGATTTTTCAAGCTTATCGTCTACGCTTAAATCTCAAAATGAGTTTCTTCATGTTGAGTCGCCTATTGGATTTGGCTGGATGAGTCAGGACCTTAATTCAGCTGGAGTATGTGGTAATGCCGCTAATGCTGATCCAATACGCGGAGCAACCTATTTGAAGTATCTTGCTGATTGTTTGGCAAAACTATTGACGGAGGTTATCGATACACCATTAAGTATTATCGAAAAAGAACCTAAAAAGTAATGCTTTTTTTGCTTTATATCACTCGGCGAGATGACCAGCCTTATCAAGTTTTGCTTTAAGATAACGCTGGTTATGTGAATTAACAGGGGCTACTAGTGGTAGTCGTCCGACAACATCAATACCATATTCTTTCAATGCGTTTATTTTTGATGGATTATTTGTCAGTAAGTTGATTTTGTTTATGCCAAGACCCTTAAGCATGGATGCTGCAACTTCATATGTGCGTTCGTCTGGTAAAAAACCTAAATGTTGATCTGCATCAAGTGTATCTAGCCCCATATCCTGAAGAGCATAAGCACGTAATTTATTGGCAAGGCCAATGCCACGTCCTTCTTGATCAAGATATAACAATACTCCACTGCCAAATGAAGCAATGTTGCTGACAGCACTTTTTAATTGATCTCCACAATCACAACGGAGACTTCCAAGCAGATCTCCTGTTAAACACGCAGAGTGCAAACGAACGGGTATGATAGGTTGTGAGTCCAGAGAACCAATTATTATTGCCAAATGTTCACCAAACCCACGTTGTTGTCTAAAAAGCACCATTTCACAAGATTCTGTTTCAATGAGAGGTACACGAGCTTTACTGATAAGTTTCAAGTTATGACATGTCGATTGAGAATTATCTATGTCTGAAATATTTATGCTTATGACATTTGAATCGAATGTTTCTTTGCTGGGCATGCTCAGAAGAGCAGGTAATAGCCTAGCTATCTTGGCTAGCTGGAACGCTGCTGTCGTAGAATTCAGTTTTTGAGAAGATTTTATTTTCAGAATTTTTTCTTGAGAAATAATAGGCCTAAGCCCAGCTAATGACCTAATATCTTCTAGGTCTAGGTCATTTTTAAATTCAATCTCTACAGGGGCATCTGAGTTTTTTGATAATCCAGCTGCTTCAGCTCGCTGCGCTGTAATAAGTAACTTTATTTTATCGTTATATAACGATTTCAATTGTTTAAGAAGAGAGGGTTCGAGAGTTTCCACAGCAGCGATAACCCAACCTTTAGAGCCATCAATTAGTTCAATAGCTCGTCCACGCCGTAATTCTTC
>DJLG01000180.1 GCA_002434915.1 Proteobacteria bacterium UBA6522 | reverse complement strand
TTACCCCACCAACAAGCTAATCCGACTTAGGCTCATCCAATAGTGCGAGGTCCGAAGATCCCTCGCTTTCCTCCGTAGAGCGTATGCGGTATTAGCCCGGGTTTCCCCGGGTTGTCCCCCGCTACTGGGCAGATTCCTAAGTATTACTCACCCGTTCGCCACTCGTCAGCACCAAGTTCACCCCGAAGGGATCACAGCGGTCTGTTACCGTTCGACTTGCATGTGTTAAGCATGCCGCCAGCGTTCAATCTGAGCCAGGATCAAACTCTTCAATTTTAAAGGCTTGAGTCCTGAACGCTTTCTTTCGGGGTGCAGAGCACCCCTCAAGTAGACGCTCTTACACCTATTACTAAAGGTACGAGCGCCCACACAAGTTGCTTGAGTCTAACTGTTAAAGAGCAAACTACGAGGGTTTAAACCTCCCAACCGATCAACTATATACCACATCCTACAATCCTCCAAGCCAGAAAGTGGCCTAGAGAATAAATCAGGGGTAATTACCTGAACCGGGGCGCGGAATTATACGCGTTGTGAAAGTACTGGCAAGCAGAACTGGGTATTTAATTTAATTCTTTACCTTCAATCGCAATGTCACTCGTGCAAACTTCCGTTTTCCTACCTTAAATACCGCTGCGGTACCATCAACCGGTAATACAACTTTAGGATCTCGAATATGTTCGCCATCCCTGCGCACTGCGCCCTGTTTAACTAACCTATATCCCTCTGAGCTACTGGCAGCTAAACCAGCCTCTCTAAGAACTTGTCCAATACCCAAACTTTGCTCAGCAGAACTGATAGTTATTTCGTCAAGATTCTCTGGAACTGCTCCATGTTGGTGACGAGCAATAAATTCTTTTTTCGCCTGATCAGCTGCAGCCATACCATTAAACCTGCCTACAATTTCAAGCGCTAAAAGAAACTTTATATCTCTAGGGTTTTCCCCTTTTTTTACGCGAGCTTTAAGGTCTTTAATATCCTCTAAAGACCGGAAGCTTAACAACTCAAAATAACGCCACATCAACTTATCGGAGATAGACATTAACTTTCCAAACATCTCCAGAGGTAGCTCGTTAATACCAATATAGTTCCCCAATGACTTGGACATCTTGTTTACGCCATCTAGTCCCTCTAGCAGCGGAACAGTCAATACGATTTGGGGTTTTTGCCCATAGGCCTGCTGAAGCTGCCTCCCAACAAGGAGATTGAATTTCTGATCAGTGCCGCCGAGTTCAACATCCGCCTTTAATGCAACAGAATCGTACCCCTGGATTAGTGGATACAAAAACTCATGGATAGCTATAGGCTTCCCCTCGACATAGCGAGTATGAAAATCGTCTCTTTCTAACATTCTTGCTACTGTATGCTTTGAGGCAAGGTGAATTAAGCTGGATGCATCCATTTTGGACATCCACCTAGAATTAAAATCAAGAATTGTTTTATCAGGATCAAGAATCTTATACACCTGATCCCTATAAGTTTTAGCGTTCTCCTTTATTTCCTCCTGAGTTAACGGGGGCCGGGTTACATTTTTGCCCGAAGGATCACCAATCATCCCAGTAAAATCACCTATTAAAAAAATAACCTTATGCCCAAACTCCTGGAATTGGCGCATCTTATTGAGCAGAACCGTATGGCCAAGATGCAAATCTGGTGCGGTTGGATCAAAGCCGGCTTTTACACTGAGCGGCGAACCATTTGCAAGACGTTCTATCAACTCGCTCTCTAGCAGAATTTCTTCAACACCTCTCCCCAACTCAGCAACCTGTTGCTGTCTGGAAAGGATATTTGCTTTTTCAATTCTGGACATTTTTTGGTTTGAGTTCCCTGTAACTATTTGGGTATACGAGTCATCTGCAGCATAAATCAACTGATGAAAGCGGTCGACATCGATCTAAGCAAGTGTACCAAGCCATTATGAATAGCTTGCTGAAATAATCTCTTAAAGGCCTTAATTGCAGAAAGTATGCTTGCACAATATCTGTTAGCTCTATGAAAATAAACTAGTTTTGACGGGTATAATTGAAATCGTTAGAGTACGTACGGCTTCTTATTGAGTAATTTGTGAAACCATATTTTGGTGGTATTCGCCACAACTATAAAAATAGAACAAAAAAAATTCCTGTGGCCACGAAGCGTCACTGGTCATTGTTTCTATGTGGCCTATTCATTCCAATTCTCGCAATAACGTTATTTTTTGCATTTGAGAGCGACAACGCTCAAGTTATAAGTGAAACGGCTTATATGCCAGAACCAAGTGTAGAACCTTTGTCCCCACTGCTTCCGCCAACTCAAATCGAAGACATTCAACCCGCCCTAATACAGAATAATACCCAAGATAAATCAGTAACCTTAAGGGTTGGTCAGGGCGAAACCTTAGAGGAACTATTTCGACGCCATAACCTTAGCCTTGGCGATCTTAGCGTGATGGCCCGTCTCCCACAGGCCGCGGATCATCTACGCATTTTGCTTCCAGGCGATGAGATATTAGTCGGTCATGAAGAAGAGCGAGTAATTAGTCTCGCTCGTGAAATCGATGAAATCAATCTTTTAAAAATAACTAAAGAAGCTCAAGGCTTCACGGCTGAAATTATTAAAAGAGAGGTTGAGTTGCGCTTGGTTAATGCACACGGCAATATTCAGCGCTCCCTATTTGAAGCTGCCCAAGAAGCCGGCGTTGCTGATGCCATAACAATGAATATGGCGGGTATTTTTCAATGGGATATAGACTTTATCCAGGATGTACGCATTGGAGATCGGTTCACAATTATCTATGAAGAGCTCTGGCGAGATGGAATAAAACTCACAGATGGAAATATCATTGCTGCTGAGTTTATTAACCAAGGCACCCCGTTCAGAGCAGCACGTTTTCTTGGCGTCACTGATGGTACTGCCGACTATTTCACCCCTGAAGGTCTAAGCGTACGTAAGGCTTTTACTAGAGCACCAGTAGATTTCACCAGAATCAGCTCTAATTTTGACCCTAATCGTAGACATCCCGTACTTAACACTATCCGCGCGCACAGGGGCGTGGACTATGCGGCACCAACTGGAACTCCTATCAAGGCTGCAGGTGACGGAAAAGTAATTTTTCGAAGCGCAAGAAATGGATATGGCAATACTGTCATCCTCCAGCATGGGGGTAATATCACTACGCTCTATGCTCATATGTCTCGGTTTGCATCAATACGGGTGGGCAGCAGAGTTACGCAAGGACAAACGATAGGTTTTGTGGGCATGTCTGGTCTCGCAACAGGACCTCACCTGCATTATGAGTACAGGGTTAATGACATTCACCGGAATCCACGCACCGTTGCACTACCTCCTGCAGATCCAATTTCTTCTGAATATCGCGAAGAATTTGATAACCTAACTGCTCCACTTTGGCAGCAGTTAGATGTACATCGACCCCCAGAATTCACGGCCGTATCGAACTAACTTTAAACCTAAATGCTCACGCCGAGCGAACGCTGCGGTAAGCTACTAGTATGCGCGATCTTTTTATAGGTGTGATGTCCGGAACAAGCTTGGATGGCATAGATGTTGTCTTGGTCGAATTCAATGAAAAACGCGTGCAAGTTCATCATGCCGCAACCACTCCTTATCCTAATGGGCTCCGCAAAAAAATTTTAGGCATCCTTCAACAACCCCAAATTTCTCTTCAGGAATTAGGGGAATTAGACGTAGCTGTCGGACATTTTTTCTCCGAGTGTATTACCAGCCTCTTAGCATCAAGCTCATTTAATGCTAATGAGGTTATTGCTGTTGGACATTCAGGACACACTGTTTTTCATAAACCAGCTTCTCCTAATGCATTTACCATGCAGATCGGAGATCCCAGTACGATTGCCGCAAAAACTGGAATTACCACAATTGGCAACATTAGAAACATGGACTTGGCTCTCGGAGGCCAGGGAGCACCCCTAGCACCAGCTTTCCATCATTGGTATTTCGCTACTCCGGATGAGTCACGAGTGGTTGTTAATATTGGAGGAATTGCGAATGTATCTATTCTTCATCCGAAACAACCACTCATTGGTTTCGATACTGGCCCAGGTAATACATTATTAGACAATTGGTCTCTTCTATGCAGAGGAAAACCATTTGATAATAATGGTTCTTGGGCAAAAACGGGTCAGATCAACGAATCTTTATTAGCACTACTGAAAACTGATAAATATTTTACTGCTGTTCCGCCAAAATCAACGGGGCTTGAATACTTTAATCCTACATGGCTTAAAAATACCCTTCAGAAAGTTCAAGAAAACCTTGCTGATGAAGACATTCAAGCAACCCTTACTGAACTAACTGCATCAACAATTGCTGATGCTATTGATGCATCTGGAGCTGACCCAAAATGTGTAATCTTGTGTGGTGGCGGAGCTTTTAATACAGTTCTAATAGAGCGTATTTCAGTTCTATTGCCAGATGCTCACATTAAAACTACCAGCACTTATGGCATTGAACCTCAGTGGGTAGAGGCAGTTCTATTCGCTTGGCTAGCACGGAATCGATTGCATAAAAAACCAGGGAATATCCCAACGGTAACGGGAGCATCCCATGCCGCACCTCTTGGGGGCATATACTATGGCCTCTAGTGGATTTTTTTGCAGTACCACATTTGGCAGCAAGGCTTAAAACAAATGGGGAGAGCTCAAACCGAGAATGAGGACCCACAACCACAAGTCGTAGATGCATTAGGATTCCGAATAATAAACTGAGCTCCCGAGAGATCCTCTTGATAGTCAATCTCTGCTCCAACAAGATATTGGACGCTCATTGGATCAACCAATAGTTTAACTCCTAGCTTTTCTATCTCTGTATCACCATCTAATATGGCTTCATCAAAGGTAAAACCATACTGAAATCCTGAGCAGCCGCCACCTGAAATATATACGCGTAATTTCAATTCAGCATTGCCCTCTTGCTCAATTAGCTGTCCGACTTTCTCCGCCGCTGCTACAGTAAAGTTCAGTGGTGGTGATTCCGGAATGGAGCTTACATTGTCCATTTTTATATCCTAAAAACTTTGGAGTGAATACCAGAAACTTCTGGTTTTTCTAAAAATTCAACCTGCTTGAATGCCTGACTCTAAATTATCATTATATAGACTAACTCAATGGCTGCCTCGGAGCACCTTTTGCCATTGCCTTGGCCACCAGGATGGGGGTGGAGGAGCCCCATTCTTAGGGAAAGCGAACGGTCCTAACTCATGCAAAGCACGCATATAAACTTGTCGCTTAAAGTAAACCACTTCTTTTACCGGTCGCCAATAATCCACCCAACGACTTTGATTAAACTCAGGATCTTTCGTCATATCAAAACGCACATGCCCTGGAGTAGCAGTTAATTTTAATAGGTACCATTTCTGCTTCTGACCAATGCAAATTGGTGTCTGATCGCGTCGAATAAAGCGCTTTGGTAAACGATATTTTAGCCAATCCTGAGTCCACCCTAACGTTTCAACATCATCGGGACCAAGGCCAATCTCTTCATTAAGTTCCCTATACATAGCTTTCTCGGCAGTCTCTCCCTGCTTGATCCCCCCTTGGGGAAACTGCCAACCACTTTTATCAGTGCGCCCACCAATAAGCACGCGGCTAACACTATCGGTCACAATGATTCCGACATTTTCGCGATAGCCTTGTTTGTCAATCCGATCCATTACCCTCCAATCAAGGTTTTATTTTTTATAACTCCAGGTTGAGCGGTCTATTTATACCGACAACCCAGAATCAAATTTATTACTGCCCCTCATATCTATTAATCAGCCAAAAGATCTAAATAATCTTTACCTGCTTCCATTAAGGCAATGAAGCCATCTTCATCATTTAATTCCACTAGTGTCTGAATACGTCTAGTTGCTGCCCGTAAAGCCTCCAGCGGAGCATGTCCATAATGATTTAGTGTTTGGATTTCAAAATATAGTTGGGGATTATCTTTAGCGACTCTACTCGCAACTTTTAACTGTGCATCAAAAGTAGTACTGGAGAGTTTTTTTAAATGAGGAACGAGCTCGCCACTTTCAGACAAAGCCGTAAAGAATGCTAAGTTTAGAGCATGAGAAAGACCGAGCACATAGGCAATTAGTCGATCATGCTCAATCAAGCTCATGTTGATTAGCTCTGCCGTAGTAGAAGCAAACAATGATTGAGCTTGTTTCGTTGCCTCCTTTACCCCCACATCAACGAAAATTACATGACGCCCTGATAACAATCGTGTATCAGAACCAAACATTGGATGAATTGATGTTACACGACAACCAGACTTTACAAGTGATTTGAACCCCTCTTCAAGAGGGGTTTTTAAAGAACCCACATCGACAATCAAACCGCTCGGTTGCCTATCCGCAAGTAAGCTGAGAATCTCACTTGTTCTGCTGATTGGAACGGACACGACAATAATTTCATGTTCGAGCTTGCTTTGAGTCCAATCCGAAATCTGCGGGAAAGGAAGTTCAGCTTCTAAGGGGTCTGCTATCTCAACCTGATAACCCTGCGATGCCAAAAATTCAGCCATCCATCCTCCCATTTTTCCAGCGCCCCCTATAATCAGCGCTGTTTTACCTGCGCCTGTGCTCTCAGCTGCTACACGCGAGCGCTCCTGGTGCGCTAATGATGCTCGGATAAGTTCAGTCATTACATGTTCGGCCACTTCTGGGTCCAATCCTAATGACTGTGCCTGTTGTCTAGTGCTCTCTAATACTTCCCGCTCGCGAGCATAATCTCGGGTAGCCTTTCCAGTGCTAATTTTATTTTTGCCAATTTCCGCTACGATAGCCTGCCGTTGCGCAATCAGCGAAATGAGGTCTCTGTCTACAGCAGAGAGACGTTCGCGAAGTTGATTAAGGTTCATGAGTTACTCCCATGGCTGCGGTTTGTACCTGTTGAACAGGATTGACGCAAGTCCATAAGCTTTAAAGACACAAACTACTACTATCTATTAACATGCGCCGAGGCGCGACTTATTAAAAGGATTGATGGAGTATCCAGTGATTAATGATCCCCAACTTGTTACCGAAGTAAAGAGCTTTAATGGACTTCAACGCACATACGAACATGAGTCAACAACTTGTGATTGTACAATGCGTTTTGCTGTATTTTTACCAGAACAATCTGCTCAACGACCTGTTCCGGCTTTGTACTGGCTTTCTGGGCTGACCTGCACGGAAGAAAATTTTGTTTTAAAGTCTGGTGCTCAACGTTTTGCTGCGCAGCTTGGACTTGCGCTTATCATCCCTGATACCAGCCCACGCGGACTTAATCTTCCTGGTGAGGATGAACATATGGAGATTGGCACTGGGGCCAGTTTTTATGTAAATGCTATAGAACACCCTTGGGCCCCTCACTATCAAATGTATGATTATGTAACTCAGGAGCTAGTCACCACAGTAAACTCTTTTCTTCCCGTTGATGCAAAACGCAAATCCATAAGCGGGCATTCGATGGGGGGGCATGGAGCTTTATTAGCCGGGTTAAGACATCCTGATCAATATGCATCAGTCTCTGCATTTGCACCTATCTGTACTGCTAGTCAGTCGGAATGGGGTAGTAAAGCATTAAGAACATATCTAGGCGATGATAAGGAACTCTGGCGCCAATACGATGTAAGTAAAGTCATAAGTCAAAACTCTTCTCACCATACACTCCTCATTGACCAAGGAAATGTCGATCCCTTTCTGGACCAATTAAGGCCAAATGACTTAAAAGTAGCTTGTGAAGCTTCCGGCCAAAAGCTGGTATACAGAGAACAAACTGGATACGATCATAGTTACTTTTTTGTGAGTACCTTTATCGAAGATCACCTTCGATTCCATGCTGCAGCTCTAGCGTAAAGTCTCGGGAATGCCCATAAAATGAATCCTCCACTCCCAATTACTCCTGAGGAAGATCCAGTTCAAGTGGTTGATGAGTGGCTTAAAGAGGCTACTCAAAAGGGCATACAGCGACATCCAAATTCTATGACGCTAGCTACAGTAAACACATCTGGGCAACCCTCGGCTAGGGTTGTCTTGTTAAAAGACTTGTCTGTGAATAAAGGGTTCGGAGTCTTCTACACCCACTATGGTTCAAAAAAAGGCATTGATATCAGCAACAATTCCACTGTCTCCGCAGTAATGCACTGGGATCAACTGGGAAAACAGGTTCGTCTAGAAGGAGAAGCAGTCCGAAGTCCTGCTAAGGAAAGTAACGAGTATTTCATGACACGTCCTTGGCATAGCCAACTTAATGCCTGGGTAAGCGAACAAAGCAAGTCTCTTGCTAATCCGATAGACCTTGTGCGTCGAGCTAAAGATAAGGCTCGAGATCTGAAACTGCCGGACCCCACTGATATAGCCTTCAATGGATTAGATTTAAATAAATCATGCATACCTCGTCCACCATTCTGGGGGGGCTATAGATTATGGTTTGCAGCCATTGAGCTTTGGACGGAGGGTGCTGGACGTTTTCATAATCGTATACGTTATGAACGCACTCTTTCACCTATAGATGCTTATACCTTTCAAGCTAGTGATTGGAAGTCAGGATATCTGCAACCTTAAGCGCTCCATCATGATAAATCATGAACATAATATTCTATGTCCATATTGCGGTGAAACAATCAACATAGTTCTTGATATATCTGTTGACGAGCAAGAATATATCGAAGATTGTTTTGTTTGTTGTCAACCTATTCTCATTCACTATAGATTCCAGCTTGGAAAAATAACAAATATAGAAATACGTGCTGAAGGTGAAATATGAGGCAAGGCACATTCTTTTGGTTGGGGCTTGCTCTATTGATAAGCTCTATAGGACAGGCTCAAGAACATGTAATCAATCTTACTCAAGGCACTAATATTGCGGTTTCCCTATCGCCTGATAAGTCCTTCCTTGTTATAGATTTAACAGGCCAGCTTTGGCGTTTACCCTTGAGTGGTGGGACAGCAATTCCACTGACTCCTCCAACCAGTATTGCTCGTAACCCTAGATTTTCACGCGACGGGAAAATGATTGTCTATCAGCGTGAGGAGAATCTTCAGTGGGATCTCTGGATTGCAGACCTAGAGGAAGGCACACAACATCAGTTAACAAAAACTGAGCATAATGAGACTGACCCAGACTTTTCAGTTAATGGGGATTGGGTTGTTTTTTCTTCATCTCTAATAGATCAGAGCAATATTTGGCGAATCAATATTTTCACTAAAGAGCTCGAACAGCTAACTAATGACTCGGGAATTGCTTCATTCCCTGCTGTCTCAGAACGAGACGAAATAGTCTATGTCAAAGCAAATCAAAAAAACTGGTCTCTAAACCTACTACAAGAGGGAATCTCAACAGAGCTTTTTAGCACACAACACCCATTACGCGGGCCTTCATGGCGTCCTGGCGGTGGCGTAATTGTCTTTAATGAGCAACCATCTCCTGATCAAAGCCACTTAACAATGCTGTTACTAGATACCGAATTGATTCTAAAACCCTTAACTCAGGGAGAAGACGTATTCGGTTTTCGGTCAGGATGGATATCCCCTAGTGAATTCATATATGCCGCTGACGGCGGTATTTGGAAACGACAACTAGCAGGAACAGTCCGAGATTCTATTCCTTTTGTAGCTAGTGTCCCTGTATATAACCGCGCTCATAGTCAACATAATCTGACCCTTGAAAGTTCAAAGCTTTCACCAGAAAATTCTGAAAACTATGCTATTCAGGTGGATCGACTATTTGATGGTATACAAAAAAAATACCGCCGATATGTTGATATTCATGTGACTGGAGAACGCATAATTGCTGTAGTCCCTAGGGGCACTCAACCACTGCCTGACACAGTTATTGATGCTAAAGATTACACTCTCATCCCAGGATTGATTGATCTGCATGCCCACCCACCAGATATATCAAGTGAACGCGCAGGACGGGCTTGGTTAGCCTATGGAGTAACAACTGTTCGCGAACTAGTCACCGACTGGGACCAATGGAATGAAAGCATTGAACGAAGAACTGTCTGGTCTAATAAGTCCACGCCTGGACCAAAATTACTGCTTACAGCCCCAGTATCGACTGATTCTAAGACAACATTAACTGGGGTAGTCCAAGAAGCCAATGTTTTCCAATTCTATCGTGGCCACCCAGAACAATTTGCACCAAAAACGATCAGTCTGGTAGAAAAACGGGGTTTACCAATCTTTTCCGAAAGTCTATTTCCAAGTGCACGTTACGGTATTAACGGAATAGAACATTTAGGTGGATTACACGACAGTTCCTACAGCCTTGAACTATCAGCAACGAACAAAGCTTATCAGGACGTACTCAGCATGCTGACTGATTCACAAACCTTTTTAACCCCTGCACTTGTGGCATTTGGGGGCTTTCACCGATTGGCTTCTAATGATAGGTCTTGGAGTAGAGATCCTGCTTATTTACTAATATTCTCAGCAGATGAACGGGCTAAATGGCAAAGTAGTATAGATACCAACATGTCTTTGGATAACCTACAAACGGTAATTGCAGACCTAGTAAAGGCTGGTGGACATATAGGTACAGGAAGTAATGCGCCTGAGGTGCCCTACGGTTTAGGTCTACATGCTGAACTTGCTCTACTAGCTGAGGCCGGCCTTTCTAATGATCAGATCTTGCGATTTGCTACTGCTGAGTCCGCAGCGGCGTTAGGCCTAAACCAAGACCTTGGAACTATTGAACCAGGTAAATTAGCGGATTTTGTATTTCTGAGCGGTAATCCCTTAGTGCGGATCCAAGATAGTCTAACTATCGAGTCCATCGTCAAAAATGGTGTATGGATAGACCGCGAAATGCTCCTGAAAACACCCTAAGCAGCCATTTTTAGGCTTTTCCTAGCATATAAGGGTATACCCTGATGATTAGATCGATTCTCCAAATAGTAATGAGTCTATAAAAAACAATTGGTTACATAGCTTTGCGTAATGGCGTCAGCTTCTGGTAGATTATGAGGTGAGAATAAAAAGAAGAATTAGAAGAAAAACAAGAAAATACCGGCTGCAATAAAAAATAACGGTTATACCACTTTAAAAAGCTAATAATAATAGTGCTAGAACCAGCAGCTGGGCCGCATCATTGAAATCGTTAACTCCGATAACAATATAATCTCACCCGGCGTCCAACGCCGGGTTTTTTTTGATCTGATCGTCAACTTAATTTTAAAGATAAAAACCCTGTTGTAATAAATTCTAGTGACTCCGAACAGGTTAAAATTAATAATCTAAGTAACACTCCGGCTGCCAGCAAAGAGTATTATTTATTATATGGTGGCAAAAAATGGGCAATAGGCTAACAAAAATCTATACACGAACAGGGGATGATGGCCTTACTGGCCTTGCCAATGGTAATCGTGTGGCAAAGCATGATCTACGTATCGAAGCATCAGGAACGGTAGATGAGGCAAATTGTGCCATTGGTATAGTGCTAAGCGAAGATTCAGTTCCAGCAGAGCTCCGCAGTATTCTAATCAGAGTCCAAAATGATCTTTTTGATGTGGGCGCAGAACTTTCACTTCCAGACTACAGTGCAATAGATTTAGAGCGAATTGTTTGGTTGGAAAATCAACTAGATAAACTGAATGAAAATCTCCCGCCTCTAAAGGAATTCATACTCCCAGGTGGTAATCGAGTTGGCGCTAACTGCCACCTTGCACGAGCTATTTGTCGTCGTGCTGAACGTGTGGGATGGGCGCTCATGGAACAATCACCATTAAATCCCAATCTGCTCAAATACCTCAATCGCCTTTCAGATCTCTTATTTGTTGCTGCAAGGGTGTTATGCCGTAAAAATGGATCAACAGAGGTTTTATGGCAACACGAAAGATAAACAGAAAACGTATACCTCGACTGTTTATAGAAAATAAACTTACAACTAGAACTGTTAACTTAAACGCCAATCAGACCCATTACCTTCGGCAAGTATTAAGACTTCGCTCGGGAGATAGGTTGGTTCTTTTTAATGGTTTAGGAGATGAAAAATACGCGGTAATAGAAACGCTAACGCGCACAGGCTCTAAAGTTCAAATAACTGGTTCTGCAAAAGCTATTCCTTCCTCTCCTCTCAAGCTGCACCTGTTGCAATCGATAATAAAAGCAGAGCCTATGGATTTAATTATCCAGAAATCAGTAGAGCTAGGCGTAGAATCCATATCACCAGTCCTTTCAAATTTTAGTGTTATAAGGCTAGATGAAAATCGCAAAAAACGTCGTTTAGAACACTGGCAAAAAATTTCTCGCAGTGCTTGCGAACAAAGTGGGCGTCACTGCCCACCTTTAATTAACGTTCCACAAACCTTTTCAAAGGCATTGACAGCTATTCCTTCAAACACTACTCGAATAGCGCTCCATCCAAGCACCTCTAATACACTTCAAGACCTTAGTCATACGTTTGACCAACTCACTGAGTTACATATACTCATCGGACCAGAAGGTGGCTTAAGCCCTTCAGAACTAGACGAGGCGAATGCAACAGGGTTTCATATTCTAAGCCTTGGTCCACGAACACTTAGAACAGAAACAGCGGCTATAGCTGCCTGCACACTTGCTCAGTTTTTATGGGGAGACCTTTCCGTCTAAAATAACAGCAAACCAAGCCTCAACTTGGTTTTTAAGACAGAATACGATCAAACGCTATATTGAAATATTGATGATGTTGTACATAACTCATAACTTCCACACATTGCTAGTGAATAGAGCAAGGGCATAAACAATGAATCGGGTTCTAGGCGTGGTAATGGATCCAATTGAAACCATTCAACCACAAAAGGATACAACACTTGCAATCCTGCTTGCGGCACAGCGTAGTGGATGGAAACTAGTCTATTTTCAGCAGGGTGATCTATCTGTCAGGGACGGAGTACCTTTAGGAAAAGGTAACATTTTAACGGTGACAGATGATCATGATGCATGGTTTGAACTAGGCGAAAGCTGGTCTGAAGGTCTTGATAAATTACACGCTATTTTGATGCGTAAAGACCCTCCATTCGACATGGAATACATTTATACGACCTACATTCTTGAATTGGCGGAACACCATGGTTCACTCATAGTCAACAAACCTTCTAGTCTTAGAGACATAAACGAAAAGGCTTACACCACTTGGTTTTCACACTGTACACCTCCGAGTCTGATAACAAGGTCTCAAGATTCACTTAAATCATTCATAGCAGAACAAAAAGAAGTGGTTCTTAAACCTCTGGATGGCATGGGCGGGCAGTCAATATTTGTTGTATCCGAAGGGGACCCCAATACTAACGTAATCATAGAAACCTTAACTGCCTATGAAAGTAATTTCACCCTCGCACAACGCTTTATTCCAGAAATTTCAGAAGGGGACAAGCGCATTTTATTGATTGATGGAAAGCCTGTGGAATACGCGCTTGCAAGAATACCGGCTCCTGGTGAAACTAGAGGAAATCTGGCGGCGGGTGCAGAAGCAGAGGGTCGCAAACTAACAGAACGAGATCGATGGCTATGCTCTGAAGTAGGTCCAGTTCTAAAAAAACAAGGAATAATATTCGCAGGTCTAGACGTCATTGGTGACTATTTGACAGAAATAAATGTCACTAGTCCGACAGGAATTCGTGAACTTGATAGGCAATACGGCATAGACATCGCTGCTATGCTTATAGAAGCTATTGAAAGAAAACTAGAGAACTAATCTTAAATGCTACTAAGCTCAAAAGATAAAAATAGATTATAAATTGACATCTAAGAACTGATGTAAAAATGTCACGAGACTTAAAGAAAACTCCACTAACCGATAGGTTCGGCTCTACTTTTTTGATAGCGATTTTATTCCATGCCATCATCATATTTGGAATCACATTTTCTGACTACCCAGTTAGTAATGCTAATGTTTCTCCTTCTTTTAAACTCACATTAACTACGAATCAAAACGAACAAAAACAAAGCCCATTTAAAACGAACACGTTTACTAATCTGAAACCTGATACAAGAGAAAATGTTGTTAGAACTAATTCTAAAAATATTTTTACTACGGATGCTTATAGAGTTGCATCATCCCTGAGTCCAGAAAATAAGGTGCTATCTGCAAGTATGGATATAAAAAATTCTATATTGGCAGCCTATCTCGACAACTGGCGACTCAAGGTAGAGGCTATCGGAACAAAAAACTTGCCTGAACAAAATGTACCAACGCTAGTCAATCCAACCTTAGAGGTTACTATTGGGGCAAAAGGGCAATTAATAGAGACTGTAGTAAGGCATTCTTCTGGTGATAGATCAATAGACCAAGCAGCACTGAACATTCTACGCTTGGCAGAACCATTTGACCCTCCTCCCGAATCCGTGCTGCAAGATCATGAGGGTTTGCGTTTTGCCTATGAATGGCGCTTTTTCCCTAATATTAAGTAATTAATAGCTGATTAAAATTAGTTAGGAGACAAAATTCCGTAGCAACAGTCAGCAAACCGGTGAGATAATCAAATTTAATTAAATGTTAGCGGTATAAAAAATTGAGTACAGGTCTACAAAATCATTTGTTAATTGCCATGCCCTCCTTGAAGGATCCAAATTTTGATGGAACAGTGACATACGTTTGCAAACACGACGAAAAGGGGGCAATGGGTATCATCATTAACCGTCCTTTAGATATGAGAGTGTCCGAAATTTTTGACCAACTCTCCTTCGATGCAATTGATAAAAAACAAGCAGCACAGCCAGTCCTCGGTGGTGGTCCAATCCAACAGGAAATGGGGTTTGTACTGCACCAGTCTAACGAACGCTATGATAAGACACTGGATCCTAGCGACCTTGGAATCAAAGTCACAATCTCCCAGGATATTCTTAATTCTATGGCTCAAGGGAGAGGGCCTCAGGATAGCTTGGTTGCTCTAGGTTATGCTGGATGGGATGCCGGTCAGCTTGAAGCAGAGCTTTCTGCTAATGCTTGGTTAAGTGTTCCTGCTAATCCAACCATCCTGTTTGACACGCCTTTCGAAAAGCGTCGAAAGGCAGCAGCAGCTCTTCTTGGTATAGACATTTCCCAACTTTCAAACTATTCAGGGCATGCCTGACCTGGCAAAGGACTGTTGCGTTGAGTAGCAAGGCTAATGAAAATCTATTAATTGCTTATGACTTTGGTCTGAAACGTATAGGCATCGCCTCTGGTAACTTATTAACTGGAACAGCTACTCCACTCAATACTTTAGTTGTTGGGTCTAGGTTACCTTGGAACAAAATGGATAATCTGATAGATGAATGGAATCCAGCACAACTAATCGTAGGATTACCTAACCCAAACAAATCAAACACTATTTCTACTAAAGCTGATGACTTTGCCAATAATTTAGAAAAACGTTATTTCTTGCCTGTTTCAAGGGTAGATGAATCTTTTACCTCGCGTGCTGCGGAATCACGGCTCAGAGAGTATCGAGAATCTGGCTTAATGAAAAATAGGATAAAAAAAGAGCATATTGATAGCCAGGCTGCCTGTCTAATTGCTGAACAATGGATACATAGTAGATTTGATTAGAATATGACTGATTCTCTAAAACCGTAAATCTGAGAAAATTCTTCCTTGGACTATAGAATGAATAGAAATACAATTTATATGGAAGAAGCAATTGTAGTCTCTCAAAAATCATTTGCTGGAGACCAGCATATTTTACGGGTATACGCACCCAAATGTGCCTCTGATGCGACACCAGGAAGCTTTGTTCACTTAACTTGTGATAAAACCATCTCCATGCGAAGACCGCTATCTATTATGCGGACTAACAAAGAAAAAGGATGGATAGATTTCCTCTATAAACCAGTTGGGGCTGGGTTAACTTCACTTAAATATAGAATCAAGGGTGACACGCTCAGTATGCTAGGTCCTATTGGCAATGGGTTTAAACCTGACCCAAATAGATCCTTAATCCTTGCTATCGGGGGTGGTGTAGGTATACCCCCAATGATTTTCCTTGCCGAAAGCTTACTAAAGGATGACCGCTTTAAGGTATTAGTCTTGATGGGTTCAGAGGTTCCTTTCCCTTTTGATTTGAGTGATGCCGTAATTTCTGTGTCTGGAATGCCACCCTCATCAACACACAGTTTCGACCTATTAGAAGGATGGGGAATACCTTCTAGGGCTGCAAGTAAAGCTAACTATGAAGGCTGTTTTAATGGCTTTGTACCGGAACTTGCTAGCATATGGTTAAAAAACCTTTCGGTCGATGAGCGAAAAAAAGTTCAATTAATGGGTTGCGGCCCAACAGCTATGCTAAGGGCCACTGCCGACTTAGCTAAAGACTTTGATTTGCCTTGCCAGCTTGCTCTAGAGGAATTTATGGCATGCGGTGTTGGAGGTTGTGCCGGATGCACAGTGTTATTAAATACAGCAGAAGGGCCCACCATGAAACGTGTATGCGTAGATGGTCCAGTTTTCGATGCTTACCAACTATATTAAGCACAACAACCTATGCAAGTAACTTATGAATAACTCTTTAAAACCTCTATCTTGCGAAGAAGATAAACTAAAAATGCGTCTAATTGATGTAAAAAAAAGAGTGGAAGATTCACGACTTATGGCTAGAAGAAATCCGGGGTTAATCTCTATTCTTGCTGTAAGCAAAAAACAAACTACTGCTGCAGTTGAAACTCTTTCTCGAATGGGTCATATGGATTTTGGTGAAAACTTCTTACAGGACGCCCTTGAAAAAATATATTGTCTAAAGCATTTAAATATAAATTGGCATTTTATTGGAAAAATCCAATCTAATAAAACCCGAGATATTGCGGAAAAATTCCAATGGGTTCATACCGTAGATCGATTAAAAATTGCGGAGCGTTTAAATAGCCATCGACCTCATCAATTACCAAAACTAAATGTATGTATTCAGGTAAATCAGGCAAATGAAACTCAAAAAAACGGCGTTCAACCAAGTAATGTTGCTAATCTTGCCCGTGAAATCATGGGATTACCTAAGCTTAGACTGCGCGGTCTAATGACGATACCGCCAATAACAAAAACCTCAGATAACACCAGATCATTTTTTGCAGAACTTCGCGAGCAAAAGGAAAAATTAATCTCGGAAGGTATTCCTATGGATACACTTTCCATGGGGATGTCATCTGACTTAGAAGAAGCTATTCTTAACGGAAGTACAATTGTTCGAGTAGGAACCGCTATCTTTGGCCCAAGACCCGAATAAAATACTACTAAACTTTCTTACATGAACGATAACAACGTATCATGATTCTGCTCCAAACTAATAAGTTTTAAATATATTGATATGGAAGATTCGCTATTTTTTTTGATTAGAACATTGACAGATTTCTATCTGCTAGCGTTCCTATTACGGTTTATCCTCCAGTGGATCAAAGCTGATTTTTACAACCCTCTCACACAAGCAATCGTAAAAATAACGAGTCCCTTAGTTAATCCAGTAAGGCGTGTTGTCCCCGCTTCTAAAAGCATTGATACTGCTACTCTTGTAGTTTTAATTACCCTAGAAATCATTGTAACTTGGGTGCTTATTACCCTTGCCGGGCTTTCGGTTAGCACTTTCCCGTTATTACTATTAGTTTTATACAGACTAGTTGGCTTAGCTCTTTGGTTCTATTCCGTTAGTATTTTTATGTATGTAATACTAAGTTGGTTTGGCCAGCATGGTTATAACCCAATTTCTCTAGTGCTTAACCAGCTAAATGAACCCTTACTTCGTCCGCTCAGACGGATGCTACCTTCCATAGCTGGACTCGATTTCTCGCCTATGTTGGCATTAATACTTCTACAAGCTGGTCTTATGGCAGTACCACTACCAAATTTTTTACGATAAAAAACCTTAAAAAATTTTGTGTCTCAAGCCAGATCGTCACTAACACGGTTTCTGATTCTGATGAGGTCTTGGTGAGGAACATAAAGGAGATCTGCTACTTTTCGGACTAAATAATCTTCATACTTATCTAATTGGCTATCTGCAAGGGCAACTCGCCAAAGCATCTCGATAACTACATGTTTTTCTTTAATAGTGAGGTTCTCATGGAGCTCCCTAGTAAAAGATTGAAGAGAAACAGCATAATCAGCCTCTTGCTCTGCTGCTTGAACAAGCAAAGAGGTTTCTTCTTTTGATAAATCAAAAAAATTACCAAGCTGCTTTAAAACAACCTCTTCCTCTACTACTGCCTCTTCTTGATCAGCCCTAACCACCTCAACAAGAAGAGTAGCTGTCGCCAGCCGTAATGCATGTTCTCGTTCCTCTGTTCCTTCAACAGATTTTACAAAGTTACCAGTAATCATTTCACGCAGTCTTTTTAACATCTGAAAGCCTTATATTAAGTATCCTAATAGTTGTTCCAAAAGAAGTTGCCCACACTAATAATTAGAGCAAGTTCAACCAATTAGTCCTGATTGAGCATCTTTCAAATAGATCAAACAGACCTACGGCAAAATCATTCCTACAATGTTATACCCCACTTTATTATTCTGTCCCTTTAAATGGGGTGCTGATGAAATACAACACAAGCTGCCTTTGGTATAAAAAGCAAATAAACCATCTACTAATAGAAAATGCCCTGTAAAAACAGTTAGCTAGGCATTAACCTGAAAATCAGCCAAAAAGACAACGTCAATCAGATTCATCAAAATCCAGGGACGCGGAATTGATGCAGTATCGGAGTCCGGTTGGCTGAGGGCCATCGGAAAACACATGGCCAAGATGCGCATTGCATTTTGAACATAGCACTTCTTCACGTGTTCTACCCTGACTATTATCCTCAGTCGTCGAAACTGCATCTTCTGCTTCAGGAGACCAAAAACTAGGCCAACCAGAACCTGAATCGTACTTTTTATCAGACGAAAATAGCATGTTATTACAACAAATACATCGATACGTGCCATCAGCCTTGTTATCGTTATACTCTCCTGTAAATGCTGTCTCAGTGCCAGCTTCCTGTGTTACTCGAAACTGTTCCTCTGTTAACTTAGCCCGTAGTTCATCTGTGACTGATTTTGATTTTATTCCCATATTTCCCCTCACTCATATCATCAGCTGGTAACTGATTATCGGTTTTTGTCACTATTTAGTCTTAGAAATTAAAAATTTTCTATTCTTTTATCTTAAAACGGATATTTTTATATTCTCAAAGAGCTTGAGCTCTTCTTTAAACTAAACAACTTTATCTTTTATTCTATTATCTGACAGATTACCAATTCTATTTAGCAATTAAATCATTCACTCGCTGAACAAATAAAACCGGATCCTCTAAAGGCCTCCCTTCTATCAAAAATGCTTGCTCCAATAAAATCCAGGAGAGAGATTCAAACTGCTCATCGCCTTCCTTCTCCATCAGTTGCCTAACCAAAAGATGATTCGGATTAAGCTCTAATGAAGGCATAGAATCAGGAGTTTCATGCCCACTAGCCTTGAGCATCTGTCGCATTTGAAAACTTAGATCCTGCTCACCTAGTACCAGACAAGAAGCTGATTCTTTTAATCTCGAGCTAATTCGTACCTCATCAACCTTATCTTTGAGAAGACGTTTTATGCGTTTGAGCACTTCTTTTTCTTTTTTTGTTGGTTCAGCTTCAACAATTTTAGTGTCATTCTCATCATCTAACTCAAGATCTCCACGCCCAATGTCCTTAAAAGGCTTGCCCTTAAACTCTGTGAGATGCTGCATAACCCACTCATCAACACGGTCTGCAAGTAGTAAAACCTCAATCCCTCGCTCACGTAAGGATTCCAGGTGTGGGCTGTTTCTGGCTGAAGTTGGGGACTCCGCTATAAGGTAATAGATCTTGTCCTGTCCATCTGATAAAGCATCAAGATATGCATCTAATGATCGGTCCTGATCTAGCCCCTCTGAAATCGTGCTATTAAAACGCATTAATCCAGCTATTTTTTCACTATTAGACGGGTCCTCTGCCAACCCTTCCTTTACCACTGCTCCGAACTCCTTCCAAAATATTCCATATTTTTCGGGTTCTGAGTTTGAGAGCTTCTCGATCATGGTAAGACACCTCTTAGTCAGCGCATTTCTAATAGAACCAACCGTAGGATCTTGTTGCAATAATTCACGGGAAACATTTAATGAAAGATCGCTGGAATCTACTATTCCACGCATAAATCTCAAATAAAGTGGAAGAAACTGCGTAGCTTCATCCGTGATAAAGACTCGTTGAACATAAAGCTTGATCCCCTTCGGAGATTCTCTATTCCATAGATCAAAAGGAGCGGATGCTGGAATGAACATCAAGCTTGTATATTCACGTTTCCCCTCAACCTTGTTATGACTCCATACTAATGGGTCTGTAAAATCATGCGCTAGGTGTTTATAAAACTCTATGTACTCATCATCATTAATTTCAGTTCTTGGTCTAGTCCATAATGCTTGAGCTTTATTAACAGGGTCTTCAGTAACATCCTCTTCCCCATTTTTTATTCGTACTGGAAACCCTATATGGTCAGAATACTTTCGTGTAAGTGCACTTACCCTGAAATTATCAACAAACTCTGTTTCTTCTGGTTTTAGAGTTAAGGTGATAATGGTACCTCTATCCTGCTTTTCTACTGTTTCTAGAGAGTAATCCCCATCGCCCGCTGACTCCCAACGAACCCCCTCTTGTGCGGTCAAATCAGCTCTACGGCTATACACTTCAACCCTTTCTGCTACGATAAATGCAGAGTAAAAGCCAACCCCAAATTTACCTATAAGCTGAGAATCCTGTTTTTTTTCCCCGCTCAGAGACTCAATAAATTGTGCTGTCCCTGAATGAGCAATTGTACCAAGCTGCTGGATGATCTCATCACGACTCATACCAATGCCGTTATCGCTTATCGTCAAACGTCGATTATCTGAGTCAAGTGTTATGGTTATCTCAAAATCCGTTGTTTCTGTTAAAAGCTCTGGCCTTTCAAGAGCTTCAAATCTAAGCTTATCGTTTGCATCTGAAGCATTAGAAATTAATTCCCGCAGGAAAATTTCCTTATTGCTATAAAGAGAATTAATCATAAGGTGAAGCAATTGCTTCACCTCGGCCTGAAAACTGAATACCTCAGGCTCTTGAGCTTTGCTCATCAGCCACTCCAAAATACCTTAATTATCGAAATAAATGGGGCATCAGTCTGGAAATTTCAAGACATTACCAACTATCAGTAGTAAGAAGGCCAGAGTCAATACTGAAAACTTTTAGGGACGTATTTCAATAGGGATTTTATCTTCTACCATCAACCAAATGTCCACCATGTCAGAATTCGATACTGCAATACACCCATCAGTCCAATCTAACCCCTGAGCACGAAGTGCGGAGTATCTAGATTCATTAGGCTGACCATGAATCATTATCTGTCCGCCTGGATCAACGCCTTGCGCCCTTGCTTTAGCGATGTCCTGTTCATTTGGATAGGAAATCTTAATAGACAGAAAATAGTTGCTATTAGGATTTTTAGTCTCTAAGTAATAATGGCCTTCCGGTGTACGGAAATCCCCAGAACGCTCTTTTGGTCCTTCTGGTACTAAACCAAGGGCAATATCAAAATCCTGTAATACTTTACCTGCTTTGTAGAGATAGAGCTTACGCTCAGATTTTATAATAAGGGCCTGATCTGCTTGATCATAGTTAGGAGTTAAATCATTGCCACTTATAGGACCATTCCAAACTATAAGCATAGCCAAGAAAAATGTGCTTATTTTTATTTTTTTATTCACCCTAGGACTCTATAGCATGTCGCTATTACAGATCAACGAGTAATCACTCGTTTATGAAGCTTATAGGCTGTTACGTATTGGAGCCTTTCTTAGGAAAAGCTCAGAATATTTCATTGTTAGAAATTTATGAAGTGTTCCTATACTCTGCAAAGAATGGCAATACATAAAAAATCCTGGCTTATAAAGTACTGGACACCTCGGTATTGGCCGATATGGTTTTTATTTGGTTGGCTACGCACCAGTCTAATACTACCTTTGCACTGGCAAATCAAAATTAGCAAATATATAGGTAGGCTACTTGGTCGATTACTCTTAAAAAGGCGTCATATTGCAAAAAAAAATCTAGAAGTATGCTTTCCAAGACTCTCAATAAAAGAAAGAGGTATTCTAATTGAGAAGCATTTTGAATCTATGGGTGCTGCTTTCTCGGAAATAGCTATGGGATGGTTCAGTTCAGAAGAGACAGTTCAAAAGATAGTAAGGATTGAAGGACAAGAGCACCTTAAAAAAGCATTAGATAAAGGCAAAGGCGTTCTTTTATTCTGTGGTCACTTTACACCTCTGGAAATTATATACCCTGCCATAAAGCCTTTATGCCCTAAACTAACTGCAATGTATAAACCAATGCGAAATAAGCTCGCAGATGAAATTATGCGTAGAGGACGCCTAAGAAGTTTTGATGAGCTATTCTCTAAGTATAGTGTTAAAGATCTTGTGAAAAGTCTAAATAGCAATTCAGCGGTTATTTATTTAACTGACCAGTGTTATACAGGAAAAAATAGTGCGCTGGTGCCATTTTTTGGTGAGCCAGCAATGACTAGTACAGCTACAACCAGGCTTCTTAAGTTGAGTGGGGCAACTCTTCTCAGGGTCTTTTATAAACGTATTGAAGATGATAGTGGCTATGTTATAAAAATCTGTCCGCCACTTGAAAACTTTCCAACTGATAACCCTGTAGAAGACACAGCAACACTAATGAAAGAACTTGAAAACTATATAAGAACCTGCCCAGAACAATATGCCTGGATTCACAAGCGGTTCAAGGGGCGGCCAGAAAAATACATTGATATTTACAATCAGAATAATCTTAATTAGTGACATAACAGAGCAAACTTGAACATGCCTTCAGAGCAACATTATTTAATTCAAAAGGGTTTTCTATCTCCACGCTATTTGCCTACATGGATCTTGCTTGGATGGATGAAATTAGCAGCATTCCTACCATATCCTTGGCAAATTAATATAGGAAAATATTTTGGTCGTATTGGGTTTTATTTTGCTCAAAAAACACGCCATACCGTCAAAAAAAATATAGAAATATGTTTTCCTAATCTTTCAAAAAAAGAAAAATATAATTTATCAAAAGAACATTTTGAGGCTGTAGGTGCCGCATTTTCAGAAATGGGATTAGGCTGGTTTTCTTCTACAAATCGACTGCTGAAATTAGTCAATGTAGAAGGGATAGAGCATATCGAACATGCCCGAGAAAAAGGCAAGGGAATCATAATTCTTGCCGCACATTTTACTACTCTGGAAACTAGTACATCAGTACTAGGAGAATATTTTCCGGGAATGAAGTCAATCTATCGTCCACAACCTAATGCGATGATTGATTATCTAATACATCGTGGAAGAAGAAGACAAGTTGAGGAGCAAATTCCAAGCGACAATATACGCGCAATGGTAAGAGCCTTAAGAAATAATGGATCTGTATGTTATCTTGCAGATCTTGCAAATAAGGGCAGTAACAGCGAAATCATACCTTTTTTTGGTGAACCAGCAGTCACAACAACAGCTGTTAGCAAACTAGCTAAAATAACCGGGGCCACGGTATTAACCTATTTTTTTAGGCGGCTACCTGGAAAACAAGGATACTTAGCTAACATTGGCGCACCACTAAATGATTTTCCAACAGATGATGTAGCCGCAGATACTAGCAGACTAGTTAAACAGTTAGAGAACTATATTCGCTTAGCGCCAGAACAATATATGTGGACCTATCGACGCTTTAAGGGCAGACCAGAAACCTATCCGGATATCTATAAACCAGAGTTGTAACCACGTAATAATTCTTTCCAGCCTTTTTCATCAAATCTTGCGCCAGATTCAAGAGAAAGTTTTCTCAAAGATCGCAAAAGCCTTTTAATATTAGTCTTTTTCCAAGAACCATCGCTAACAACTGAGCTGCGATCAAAGTCAACAAGGAAGACACGGTTAAAAGTATCAATAAGAATATTGTGCGCATTCAAATCCGCATGGTTTACGCCCTCATCATGAAATCTCCGTAGCGTCATACCAACACCTTTCCATTGTGATTTCTTTGCCTGTCCAGAAATCACCATTGATGCCCAAGAGCGAGTATGTTCTATGCACCGTGTGATGATGTTAGCCTGATAAAAAATCCCATTCCTTATAACTTGGGCAGCTACCGGACAAGGAACTGGTAATCCCCGGTTATAGAGTTCATGGAGCAGATGCCACTCTCTAAAAGAACGGGTCCGTTCCAACCCTGTCCATACATAACTATCTTCAGTCAATTGCATCATAAAACCGCCTCTTCGATAGTGCCGAAGAACCCATGTTTCTTCCTCCTGACGAACTACAAAGACGCTTCCTCTTCCAGAAATCTCATTAATCACGAGCTGATGATCATGCCAATAAGACTCCAGAAACCAATCCTCAGAAATATTCGCATATACGTTTCTATCAAATAGAATAGAGGATGTTTGCATTGTCTTAACATGAGGATTGAGCATCAAGTTTTACTCCTTAGCTCTACAACTCAAAAAATCAGGATTGATATTCCATTTTCGTGCCACCTAGTACCGTTATAACCGCACTACATATCTCCCCTACCTCAATATTTTTCATACATCTAAAATGACCCAAAGGACATTCTCGTCGAAAACAAGGACTACACTCCAAATCGAGATGAAAAATATCTTTTGTTTCAGTAAGTGGCGGTGTAAATGATGGTGATGAAGAGCCATATAATCCAATTACATGAGTTTTAACTGCAGCAGCAATATGCATTAGCCCAGAATCATTTGTAACCGCCACCTTAGCTGTAGCAATGAGATCAACCACATCCTCTAGACTGGTTTTACCACATAAATTAATCACATTATGATTTTTAACGAAGTTACTAATAGCATTTCCAAGCCTAGCTTCTTTTTCAGAGCCAAGAATCCACACTTGCAACCCAACACTTACTAACCGCGACGCAAGCTGAGCGTATTTGTCTATTGGCCATCGTTTAGCTGGCCCATATTCTGCTCCTGGCATCATGACAACAGATTGTTTTTCTAGGTTAAGTTTCAATCGATCAGCAACAAGAAGAAGATTTTCTGTGTCGGTAAAAAGCTCAGGATTGGGCACAGAAGGCAATTCATCCTTATCAGAACTTAGACCCAAAAAAACAAACCTCTTAACAGTTTGGTTTAAAATAGAACTATCAAATGAACGCATGTCATTTATTAAGCCAAAACGCCACTCTCCTCGATAACCTGTGCGTAATGGAATAGAAGCAAAAAATGGCATTAGAGAGGCCTTTAAGGATCTAGGCAAAATAATAGCTTGCTCGTATCCTTCCTTCTGAAGTTTCTGACCAAATTCCCAACGTTTTTTTAGAGCTAGCTCACCATGGCCTACAGGAAATTCTAGAATTCGATCGACCTCCGGCATTCTACCTAATACAGGAATTGACCAAGTAGGGGCAACAACATGTATCTTGCTGCCAGGTTCTCGATTAATTAAAGACTTATAAAGGGACTGGGCCATGACCATATCGCCAATCCACGACGGGCCCACAACTAGCCTCTTCATATTTGCACTCACTATTTACTACATGTGTCTATCAGGAGTGTTAAGCACATCGAGGTATTTTTTAATGCCGACATTAACATCCATAAATTGATCCTTATAACCAGCAGTCCTAAGTTTTTCTATGTCTGCTTGCGTAAAGCTCTGATAAGACCCTACAAGGCTCTCTGGGAAGGGAATATAGCGTTTGTTTCCTCTGCCATGCCAATCAATAACTGCATCAGCCAAGCCATTAAAGGTCGAAGCTTTTCCAGTTCCAACATTGAATATGCCACGCACTTTTAAATTCTCAAGAAACCACAAGTTCACCTTAACCACGTCTTCTATATGGATAAAATCTCGTCGCTGATCACCATTCTCATAACCATCACTTCCTTCAAATAGACTTATTTCACCATCTGACAGTAGCTGTTGGTTTAAATGAAAAGCAACGCTTGCCATTCCGGCTTTATGTGTCTCCCCCGGTCCATAAACATTGAAATAACGCAATCCCACTACTTGAGTCTCTCCTTCCCAATTATGAATATTACGGTTGCGTCGAACATAATTATCAAAGAGAAGCTTAGAATAACCATAAACGTTTAATGGCCTTTCGTTGCTTGGTTCCTCTACGAATGTGCTGTTTTTTCCATAGACCGCTGCGGATGAGGCATAAATAAAAGGTACTTTTTCATCAAGGCAGTAATGCAGCAAGTCCTTTGAATATCTATAATTTGTTTCCATCATGTAGCGTCCATTCCATTCTGTAGTTACAGAACAAGCTCCTTGGTGTAAGACACAACGTGGAACAAATCCCAATCCCTCTTTCAAACGATTAAGCAGCAGATCTTTGTCCCAATAATCTGCAATATCTGCATCTACAAGGTTCCAGAACTGGCGTCCATTAGTAAGATCATCAACCGCGAGAATATCCGTATAACCGGCACGGTTAAGCCCTCTTATTAGATTGCTACCTATAAAACCGGCAGCTCCGGTCACAATGATCATAGGCTTATGATGTTTCTTCAGAGGCTAGGCTGTAGTTTGTGCCACAGTAAGGGCATTTAGCTGTGCCTGTTGCCTGTATCGGAAGGAATACCTTAGGGTGAGAGTTCCAAAGATACATATCCGGGAGAGGGCAATGCAAGGGTAACTGATCCTGATCAATAAGGTAGTTTTGCTCTGCGTTCGCAGTCTGCAAGTCTTGTTCTACTTTACCGGGCCGATTTCGCACTATTATCTCCTGGTTCACTCGATACAATTATAA
>DJLG01000055.1:2456-7381 GCA_002434915.1 Proteobacteria bacterium UBA6522 | reverse complement strand
ATTCCAGCCGTGATATCAGCCATGGGGGTAGGAAATCTCATTGGTCCCCCATCTGTTTCACCAGTGAGTGTCATAAGTCCAGCTTCCCCTTGTGCAATAATATCATAACCTCCTCGATTTGCTTTAGGCCCCGTATGACCATAGCCAGTTATAGCAGCATAAATAAGCTTAGGATTTAGTTTTTTTAGAGTTTCAGGGTCAATTTTTGCTCTAGCTAGAGAGCTCATTCGCGGAATGTTAGTAATGAAAACGTCAGCTTCTTTAATAAGGCCATAAAGAACGGATAGATCATTAGGATCTTTTATATTGAGTTCTATACTTCGTTTATTACGATTGACAGATAAAAAATACGCACTTTCACTCTCAAGAAATGGAGGCCCCCATCCTCGCGCTTGATCACCAGTTTCAGGCCGTTCTACTTTTATAACTTCCGCCCCAAGATCTCCTAACATCATGGCGCAATAGGGGCCTGCTAGGGCTTCTGTCATTTCTACTACTCGGATATTTTGTAATGCAGGTTTCAAGATAAAAATCGCTAATATTAATGTATTGATCGGCGACTCTAACGTGGATCGACTAAGACCTCAATGACGTTTGGTCTTAGTTGCATTAAGCTTTACTAAAGGGAAGCGAATAGGCTAGGAGTCTAGATATGAGCAATATTGTAGTTCGGAATATTAAACGGGCAGAAGCATCTATCATCCAGGGGTTGGGTAAACAGGGAACAGCTACTGTCCACGAAGCGCAAAATAGGGTGGGATTAATGTTGCCTTATATGCGTCCAATATTTTCAGGGGCTCGTATTTCAGGAAGTGCGGTGACCGCCCTTACTCATCCGGGTGATAATTGGATGCTACATGTAATACCTGAGGTTGCTCAGCCGGGTGATATTGCTGTTGTTGGGGTTAGTGCTGAGAACCATGATGGAATGTTTGGAGACCTTTTAGCTACATCTTATAAAGCAAGGGGAATAACTGGTCTAGTGATTGATGCCGGTTGCAGAGATGTTCAGGACTTAACATCCATGAAATTCCCCGTATGGAGTAGAGCCATATCAGCTAAAGGGACCGTTAAAGAAACCTTAGGCTCCGTTAATGTCCCGGTAGTTTGTGCTGGTGCTATGATTAATCCTGGAGATGTTATTGTTGCTGATGATGATGGCGTAGTCGTCGTTCCAAGGGAGAAAGCTGCAGAAGTTTATGCTGCAGGAATAAAGCGAGAAGAGAATGAAAGCAAAAAAAGATTCCGATTAGCAACAGGAGAGCTGGGGCTTGATATTTCTAATATGAGGCATGTCCTCAAAGATGCAGGTTTAAGATATGTGGAAACCTTAAATGAAGTTGACTGACCTATTATGAGCAATGGACTAAAACTAAAACTTTGGGGCCCGAATGGTGAGGAGAAAGAATTTTCTCTCTGTTCTCGTGAAGAGGTAGCAAAAAATCTTGTTTTGTGGGCTACAGAAATTGAGTGTAATGTGGCTGATCTTGATTATCAGGTTGATGGTGGCCTTCGTATTATGGGTGAAGGTAACCCTTATGCAGGTGAGGTCGATTAGCAAAACTTTATTTCATAAGTTTTGTTGTTTTCTTTTATATTTTTAATATTGGACTGGTTGACACGTGCTTCCTCAGAATAGATATTGCAGCTAAGAGTTGTGGAGATAAATATTGAGTAATTCTAAATTTTATAAACTCAGTAAGGCTTTTTTTGCCATTTTATGCCTATTTATTATGCGTCCAGTGCTAGGGCAGGGTATATCAGAGTCCATATGCCCCGATGATAACCACATGAATTTTCATTCATGTGCATTAGAGGCTTTGGTTGAATTTGATCCTCCTAGAACAGCTTGGGGAGCGCCTAACCTTCAAGGTATATGGAGTCGACGAGCTCGTGCGCATGAAAGCCTGCATGCTCACCCTCAAACAAGAGATGATAATGAAGCCCCAAGTATTGTGGTGAGTCCTATTGATGGGCTCGTACCAATTCAGCCATGGGCTGAGGCAAAAAGAAGATATAACAGACCTGCTTATGTTCATCAAAATGCTATATGTCGACTTTCTGGTGTTCCAGTAACTATGTATATGACTGGCCTTTATCAGTTCATTCAGAATGAGAATTATTTATTGGTACAGTCGGAAGAGGCTCATGCCTATAGAATTATACCTACCGATAATCGTGCGCATATAGGTCGAGATATTAAGCTTTGGAATGGCGATTCAGTAGGGCGTTGGGAAGGGAATACCCTTGTTGTGAATACACAAAGTCAAAATGCTCGAGCCTGGCTTGATCAGCGGGGGCGTTTTTATACAGATGAAGCGGTTGTTGAGGAACGCTTCACGCTAATAGATTCTGATACGATTCATTGGTCTGCTACGTTAGAAGATCCTGAAGTTTATACAGAGCCATTCACTATAGCATTAGCTTATCGGCGCCAACCTACTATGGAATTATGGGAGGAGGCTTGTTATGAAAGTAATGATATTGCTTCTCAGACCTATCGAAATGTTGGCTATCAAATTTACCCAGGCATTACTGGCGATGAGGCACGAAGAATGAGGGCTGCCTGGGAGCTAGAGAATAGAGAATTGGAGTGGAAACCATGATCTTTTATAAAGGCTTAAAAGCTAAATTTCTAGTGGGATTATTCCTATTATTTTTTTCTTTTGGTGCACGCACTCATCATTCGGTTGCATTGCAATTTGATATGACTGCAGATATCACAATAACTGGAAATATTGTCGAGATGGAGTGGCGTAATCCTCATTCATGGCTTCACGTTGAAGTTGAGAATGAGGCTGGACAGGTTGAATTGTGGCGCGTTGAATTCGGTAGTGGTAACGCACTCTATCGGCGTGGATGGCGGCAAGATGATTTGCCTGTTGGGATTGGTGTCACCGTTCATGGTATTCCCTCTCGTGATGGTTCAAGACAAATGGAAGGTGATGAAGTATTGCTTTCAGATGGTAGAACATTATTTTCCGGCGTTGGGCCTGGCAGAGAATGAAAAAAATAGCTTTTTATCTACTTGGGTTTTTGGTTTTTTCTTCTAGTATTGATGCTCAGGAGTATTCAGTACCACGTACACCAGATGGAAATCCTGATCTCCAGGGTGTGTGGCAAGCTATAAATACTGCCGTTTGGGATATCCAGGATCATTCATCGCAATGGGGTATGCCAGCAGGTCAGGGGGTTGTTGTAGGAAATGATTTGCCTTATCAGGCCTCTGCACTTGAAAAAAGGCAAACTAATTATGAAAACCGTCTTACAGATGATCCAGAAGCTAATTGTAAAATGGTAGGCGTTCCTAGGATTACCTATATGCCTTATCCTTTTCAGATCATACAAACCCCGAATCAAATAGTAATGACGTATGAGTGGGTTCATAGCATTCGCAATATTTACATGAACAGTGAACACCCTGAAGGTCCGATACAATGGTATATGGGTGATTCTCGTGGATATTGGGATGGTGATACTTTGGTTGTAGATGTTGTGCATTTTACTGATGAAACATGGTTTGATCGTTCCGGTAACTACCATGGTGAAGGGCTCCATGTTATTGAGCGTTATACTAGGTTAGGACCAGATCATATGCAGTATGATGTAACGGTTGAAGATCCAGAGATATTTACTGAGCCTTGGCATATGAGTATGCCGCTTTATAGGCGGCAAGAAGAAAATATACGTATTTTGGAATATGAGTGTTACGCATTAGCTGAAGACCGCCAAGAAACAAACTAAGGTTTAATGCAATAGATAATTAGTTCTCCTATGGTCATATCTATTTTTCAATGAACTTGTCTGTCAACTATTATTGTCTATATAAAAAAGTTCAAATTAATCTTATTTATTACGTATAAATTATTGATATAATTAGGTAATTCATCACCTTTATGCTTGAATAACATGCCTAGTAAGAAACAAAAAACCATTTCAGTTATGGACACCACACTACGTGATGGTGAGCAAACTCCAGGGGTTTCATATACGCCCTCAGAAAAGCTTCATATGTCACGACTGCTGTTAACAGATGTAAATGTTGACCGCGTGGAGATTGCATCTGCTCGTGTTTCAGAGGGTGAACTAGAAGGAGCCTTGCGTGTGACTGATTGGGCTCGTCAAGAAGGTTTTATTGAACGTATAGAAATGTTGGGTTTTTGCGATGGTGAGCGTTCTGTCGACTGGATACTCCGCGCTGGTGGTAGTTGCATTAACCTTTTGGCAAAGGGTTCAGAGCATCATTGTCAGCAGCAACTTGGTATAACAGCCCAAAAACATAGGGAAAGAATCTGCCAGACGATTGATTACGCATTGAGTAAAGATTTACAGGTTAATATTTATCTTGAAGATTGGTCTAATGGGGTTAGAGATAATTATAGTTATGTGTCAGATATTTTGGATGAATTGCAAAAGTTTCCAATTTCAAAAATTCTCCTTGCAGATACATTGGGAGTGCTTTCTCCAGATAAGGTTAGGCAACTTATTGCCTT
This sequence comes from Proteobacteria bacterium UBA6522, assembly GCA_002434915.1. GTDB lineage: Bacteria > Pseudomonadota > Gammaproteobacteria > Steroidobacterales > Rariloculaceae > UBA6522. The sequence continues at coordinate 2,888 of DJLG01000055.1, read as the reverse complement.
AATGGTTGCGGGTTGGCCTAATACTGAGTTTGATTATCATGGTCATAATGACTATGGTTTTGCGACGGCTAATTCGATTGCTGCAATTCAAAGTGGTGCTGCTGGAATTCATACTAGTGTAAACGGACTAGGAGAGAGAGCAGGCAATACATCGTTAGCTGAAATTGTTACTGCTATTGCTGATCATACTGATTACAAAACCAATGTTAATGAGAGTCGATTAGCTTCAATATCTGCTGTTGTAGAAACTTTTAGCGGTAAAAACATTGCTGAAAATTCTCCAATTCTCGGTAACGATGTGTTTACTCAAACAGCTGGAATTCATGCTGATGGTGACGCTAAAGGCAATTTATATGCAACTAGTCTTTCGCCAGATAGATTTGGAAGAGAAAGGCGTTATGCTCTTGGAAAACTTTCTGGAAAAGCTTCTCT
>DJLG01000055.1:0-2059 GCA_002434915.1 Proteobacteria bacterium UBA6522 | reverse complement strand
GAACTTGGGGACAAAAAACATACCGTGGTTCCTGAGGATTTATTAATGATAATTGCTGATGTTTTGAAGACGCCAGCAGAACATTTAGTGAAAATAGATAGCTATAAGATTAATGTTTCATCTGCAGAAGCCCCGGAAGCGGCTGTATCCGTTTCCTATCAAGGAAGAACATCATCTTCTTCAGCCACTGGTGAGGGCGGCTATGATGCCTTTGTGAAGGCGGTAAAGGAAGCAGTTCTCGAATATGGTATTCAGATTCCACAGTTAACTGACTATCGTGTTCGAATACCGCCAGGCGGAAGAACGGAAGCACTGGTGGAAACCCTAATTAGGTGGAATGACCCTAAGAAAAGGTTTAGTTTTTTTACTGTTGGTGTCGACTCGGATCAGACCGCTGCTGCTGTAATTGCAACAGAAAAAATGCTTAATATCGTAGCTCATGAAAATAACACTTTAGGAGGGGTTCCTAAGTAGTCATTTATTTGAGTTTTTGCTTAATTATATGTACTTATTTAGCGAGGAAACTCAAACGTTACTATAAGGATTTCAGGGTCAAATTCTGTGACTTGATGAGGAACTCCCTCTGGTATTACTAAAAAATCTCCAGCTGAGACTTGGTGTACGGTTCCATCAACTATGTGTCGCCCAGTGATTTCACCATTTTCACTAGTCTCAACAATCCGTCCATCTGTTGTAATCGCACCTTTTCCACCGACTATTGCCCAGACTTCTGCTTCATGAGCATGTTGGGCTGCTCTCTGCGGAGGAATTCTCCGGTCAACAGCAAATCTGTATGCTAATCCAGTTGGAGAGCTTGCATCCGCTCGTTCCAAAACGGTGGTGTTCGAATAGGACACATTAGGGTCAAATTTAGCGGCTTCCTCCAGAACCTCTGCTGCACTAAGCATAAATGCGCGCATTGGATCATGGGTTGTATTTATTTCAACTTCATTTTCTTGGCTAAAAGCATTAATAGAAAAAAAGATAATAGCTGCAATGGATAGTGTTATTAATTTCATTTTCTTGTTCCTAAGGTGCTGATTTAAAATAAATTTCTAAAAAAAAGAAATCTGGCTCCCCGGGCCGGACTCGAACCAGCGACCAGTTGATTAACAGTCAACCGCTCTACCAACTGAGCTACCGGGGAACAAAGAAAAAATCGCGAGACATTCTGAGAGAAGCAATTTTACAAGTCAAGATTATAATAAAAGTCTTAATTAACAGATAATTATATAATTTAATTAATCTTATTTATGAAGATTTCTATTCTATCTAAAGCTTTCTTTAGTGTGGGAAGACTAGCGGCAAAGGATAATCTAATATGTCCTGGAGAACCAAAGGCCACGCCAGGTACTAGAGCCACTCCCTGTTTTTCTAGAAGTTTTTCGCAGAATTCGATGTCATTCTTATAATTTAACTGATTAAGGGCATCATCGATATTAGGAAATGCATAGAAAGTCCCCTCACAAGGACGACATTTAAATCCTTTTAAGCCATTAAATCTGTTAACCACATAGTCATGTCGTTCTTTAAAAGCATCGCACATTTCTCTGACAACAGTTTGTGGGCCCATTAAAGCCGCTTCGGCTGCTGCTTGAGAGATGCTACATGCATTAGTAGTTGACTGGCTTTGGATAATAGTCATGGCTTTAATAATAGGCTCTGGGGCAACTGAGTAGCCAATACGCCATCCTGTCATGGCGTAAGATTTTGAAACGCCATTAACAAGGATTGTCCTATCTCGAAGATCGGGGCAAGCAGTTAAAAGGTTTGAGTATTTTTCGGTTCCCCAATAGATATGCTCATATATATCATCGGCAATGATATATATATTTGGATGTTTAACTAGCACTTCAGCAAGTCCTTCCCAATCACAACGGGTATATGCTGTGCCACTAGGGTTGCATGGGCTATTAATAATTATTGCTCGAGTCTTTGAAGTTATTGAATCAACGAGTTTTTTGGGGGTTATGCGAAAGCTGGATTCTAAGCCTGTTTGAACAATAACGGGACTACCACCAGCTAGTTTGACCATATCTGGAAATGATGCCCAGAAAGG
>DJLG01000151.1:10390-11219 GCA_002434915.1 Proteobacteria bacterium UBA6522 | reverse complement strand
CAACCAACGTTCATAATAACTACATCTAAGATATTCAATAGGATCAATTTTTTCCAGCACATAACGACGCTTGTCTAAAGGACCAAACAAGGAAGAGGTTGCAATAGTAATAGCAAGAACTTTACGCTCCCAATCATCGTGAAATACAGGCTCATTTTGATCATTCTCAATTTGACCAAAGCACGTCATACCGCCCATATCATGAATGCCATTCATATCTATTACCTTATAGCTCTTGAGTTGAAAGGTATGACTGCTCAGAAATAGCCTGCCAACCACGAGATGATTCCATAAAGGTTCGGTACGACTCCCAAACCTTGGCAAACTGGGAGTTATCAGCCGCTAACTCTTCTACAACCTCAAAAGTTATTTTCTTTAACTCCGTAAGGAGAGGCTGAGAATATTCGCGAAGCTCAATGTTACCTTCAGCCATCAACTGCTGTAGAGCCTGTGCATTACGAGCCATGAACTCTGAAGTCATATCTAAGACAGATGCCTGACAAGCTATCCTCACAACCGCTTGAAGATTTGTTGGCAAAGACTCCCAGGCCTCTCTATTGACTATACATTCTATGGCTGGCCCAGGTTCCTGCCAGCCAGGATAGTAGTAGTAACGGGCTGCTTGTTGTAACCCCATAGCTTGGTCGTTATAAGGACTCACCCATTCAGCAGCGTCAATGCTGCCAGTCTGAAGCGCTGTAAATATATCTGCATTTGGCAGGTTCACAGGAATTGCCCCAGCTCTTCGCAAAACCTCCCCCGCAAGGCCGGGCATTCGAATCTTAAGACCCTGAAGATCATCAATACTATCTATGGGTTTATTGAACCA
>DJLG01000151.1:0-10005 GCA_002434915.1 Proteobacteria bacterium UBA6522 | reverse complement strand
TCATAAGTCTCTCTCCATAATTCAAGACCACCTCCATAGTAAAGCCAAGCATTATGTTCATGGGCTGTCATACCAAATGGAAGTGTTGTAAAAAACTGGGCCGCCTGGTTCTTCCCAAGCCAGTAATAGGAAGGGCTATGTCCCATCTCCACAGCACCACGTGATACAGCATCAAAAACCTCAAATGCAGGTACCAACTCTCCAGAACCATATACAGTCAGGTTAAGTTTTCCGGAACTTAGCTCGTTTATATAACGAGCCATAGTATTTGCACCCGTACCAAGACCAGGAAAGTTTTTTGGCCAGGTGGTCACAACCCTCCATGAAAATTCTTGTTCAGGCTGAATACCAGAAATGCCTTCCTCAGATTGAGGCGTACATGCGGCTAGCGCTGCTCCACCTCCAAGCCCACTTATAAAGTCCCGTCGTTTCAACCTATTCACCCCTACATATAGTTATTTTTAATGAGAGAATCTGTTCTTAGTAAAGCTTAACTCGGTCTTCGGACACCATGAGTTTCTTATATTCCTCTGGCGTTATATTTAGGTCAGCATGAGTTATTACAGCCTCTGCAATACTTGCCGTATTAGAACTATCAGGCCAAGACTCATGCTCCCAGAGCCGTGATCTAACTATACATTTAGGGCAGTGCATAAAAGCCTCTTCGATTCGAACAACCATGGCAAAACGTGGGATCTGTCCATTTATGGACATACTCTTTCTTAAAGCTTCATCACGGACAATTCTTGCCTCACCGTTTACCCGTAATGTTTCACCCTTGCCTGGTACGAAAAAAATAATAGCCACACGAGGGTTTGAAATTAAATTTTCAAAGGTATCGGCTCTCCTATTTCCCGGCCGATCTGGAATTCCCAAATGTTTATCATCTAAAATCTTTACAAAGCCTTCAGGATCACCTTTTGGGGAAGCATCAAGTTCACCATTTGAGTTTGCCGAGGCAATGACAATAAAAGTAGACCTAGATATAAATTCTTTACAAACATCGTCCAGTTTAACAATAGATTTTTCAATAGCGCTCGAAGTGGTTGCTCCCATAGTCTCTCGCAAGTCCTCTACCGTACTTACAAACTCCCTACAGCCTGCAAAACTACCTTTACCACCATCCATTAACTTCTCCCTACTATCTCGACTAGGTACTGACCAACTGCATTACTATCACTCAGAAAATCTCCCTAAAGTAGAGCCATCTATAAATTCTGCTCCTACAAAAAGCCCTGCTTTTGCACCATCACGCATTGGATAAGCAACAATTTTTACGATATCACCTGGCTTAAAACTTGTAGGTCTCCAACCAGACCTAAACAAGCGATTTGGAACTCCCCCTTCAATACTCCATTCTTCAATAATGCCTTCCTCATCAGAAACAAAAACTTGAATCCAGATATGAGGACTAGTCCATTGAAACTCTTTGACAGTTCCAGTTAGCTCTACTGTCTGCTCACGATCAAACATATTTCCAGAGTGATGGGCATATGCTGCTGTAAAACCGAAAAGTAATAGGACTAAACCACACCAGCGTGAAACATAAAGACAACTAAATCTTTTTTTCAATTTCTTTCCACTCCAATATCTAAAACATTTCCTTCTGAATCCAACGTTAATGTTCGCCCTGTTTGATCAACAGGATTACGATTATTTTCAACACACGCCACATCAAACATGCGCGCACCATCCTCCAACCTTTCGTAACGTTTTGAAACCGCCCAAGGTGCAGTCATAGCCACGTTATCAGTTATTAGAATTTTCGCTTCTAGAGTATTCACATCAACCCTACGAATTTCTGTTTTTATAAAAGCGTCTTCACTCAACACCAAACCAGTTCGGTCTAATATCGCGTCACCCTCGCCCTTTAAGCCAATAGTCTCAACAATTAAAGTATCGCCGTCCCAATGACCAATAGATTCACCGCCATAAGTAGGCCAAATTTCGTCCCTTGGGGGATGACTCCGTCCATCTGTGTAGATCCGAGCGACACCCGGACCATCTTCGGTAAGAATCCATATCTGTTCGGGGCGTAAAATAAATTCTATTGCACCTGGAACGTTAAGCATTCTTGGGTAGCCAGGAGATGTACCACAAATTGATAGAGGGTCAGGAAAACGACCTATACGCACCTGTTCTATATTTGCAACATACTTTGCTTCCCATTCATCATTATAGGGGGGATATTCTCTTACCCCAGACCCACCTGCACGGCCATCTTGCGGTTGAACGGTTGCGTTATCAAATACAGTGGGTCCGATCATCTGCCATACCCCACTCCAATCAGGTAGTTCTTCAAAAGTTAATAAGGGTTGCGCCAAGCTAGCTTTGGCCAACAGGCACAGGAACAAGCCTTTACCACACCGCATAATAATCATTCGAATTAGTGAGCAACGCGCGTGCCAAATCCCAAATTTAAAATTAAGAAAAATCATAAAATAATATTTATATACATAAACTTAAATGCTTTTGTTAATTTTCTGCTTCAATAGTGCAATTATATTCTCCAACCTCTGCATCTGGATACCAAACCCAATGCTTAGAGAAACTCATGGAATTCAAAAGATTTACAGGATCACTGATAGTAATCAAATAATCTAGCCTATCCCCTCCCTCGGTTACAGTAAATCGTTCAATTGCTTCAGCAGCTGTACTTAAAGGTATCCCCTGACCATCAAGATGACCCCATCCCATAAGAGTAGTGTTTACAACAAGTGTATATTCATCTTCCCAAGAACCTATTGAATAGCCAAGAGTAGATGGTTCAGGCGATTCTGACCCTATTGGGTCCATATAAATAGTTCGACGAGTATCGTACTCCTCATTATGCCAAATGATATTTGACCCATCCCTGTAGAGCTCAAAGGGATAAGGAGCCTCCATAATCAAAGGCATCCCTTTAGGAATGCAGTTTTGAAGTGGGTTATCCCTTTCTCGAACATATGAATCTTGTGCCGCTAATGCCTCAGGAGTCAGGTTAGCCCGTCCCTCTGTCGTTTGACCAATATCACGCGGCATAAGCATTGGAATAGTGTCCGGTGTGCTCCAAATTCGGAAAATACCCAATTCGGGAGCTGTCGTTGACCCAATACTGCGACGACGACTTTCCGACATCTCGATTGTTTGATCTGTCCAAACGGGTTCTGCACCCCTTTCTAGTAGAACTTCCTGGCCACCTGCTGTTAAAAGATTAGTAAAGTAAAGGTCATGCTCTTCAAAACGAGATGGATGTCCAGCCACTCGGACTGTATCCCCTACCTGAACAAAGGTTGGATCAATCTGCCATCGCCGCATGTTACTAACAGCTGTCGTTGCCATCGACCAATTCTCAATAATTCCATTATCATCGGTTCGACGGACTGAAAGTTGCGAGTGTGGATTTCTTATTAATACCTCGGTTACTTCACCCTCAACCTCTATTAACTCGGCCTGGTTATAACGAGCATTGACAGCATGATGAGCATTTGTAGTAATAAATACACCCAATAGACTTAACAAATAAATTAATCGCATGAACATAAATACCTGCCTTGAATAAAACCCACTTTGTATAAACTACATTCAAATATATTTAGAAATATCCTCTGAATTGGATAATAACCGCCTAAATTTAACAAATGCTTCTAGTGATGGTCCAATACATATCTTGACCTTGATCCCTATTGTGAACTACTTTCGGCATAGTTAGGGTATTTCTTTAATGAGTCTTATCGCTCTATGAGGTCAGTTAATGAATTTTAGTTATTTGTATAAGCCACTGCCGTTATTCATAACCCTGACTTTAGGAGTGATAGTTAATCCTGCCACTGGACATCACGGTTTTTCTAACCATTTTGATCCTAATCAAGAAACTTCCATTGAGGGAACGGTGACACAATACGAGTTTAGAAATCCTCATGTTCTCATCCATATAGATGTCATCAACCTACAGGGAAATACAGAAAAATGGCTAATAGAAAGTGCTGCAGTAACCACTTTCTACAGAGAGGGCGGGCTGTCACAAGACTCATTAAAGCCTGGGGACTTTATAATTGTAAGAGGCCATCCATCACGACATGGGGCCCCAGAAATGCGATTAAACTGGATACGTTTCCCAAATGGCGATGAAATGCAACGAGGAAGTCCTGTACTAGAAGTACCATTTTTGTAGAGCATCAAAAGCATTATTGTGAACAATAAATCAAAAATTAATCTTTTAGTATCTGTATGCTTTTCACCATTACTATTGAATATTGGAGATACTCAAGCTGAAGGAGATATAGAAGGAATATGGAGACCGCTGCGTGATATTAGCCAAATTCTACCTATCGATCCGCCATTCACTCCAACAGGACGGACTGCTCAAGACGAATTCGACATAGCAAATGATCCATACTTAAAGTGTATTGTATATATGCCTCGTGCAATGATTGCGTGGGCACCAACTAGCATAGAAATTATCCAATCTGAGGAACGTATCTGGATATTATTTGAGGCTTATCATCAAGTCCGCCGAATATTTCTTGATGGGCGAGATATTCCAGAAGCTGTTGGAGCTACTTGGATGGGGCATTCAAATGGGTATTGGGAAGGTGAAACCCTGATTGTCAAAACAAAGGCATTACGCGAAACAAGTTATTTCTGGGAAGGTCTACCCCTCAGCGAGTCTACTGAGATAGTTGAACGGTTTACTAGGTTTAGCGATGGGTCCTTAGAGATACATATGACAGTCACTGATCCTGTCAACTACAACGATTCCTGGGAAACGACTCACGTCTGGGGGTTATCGCCTGATGCTCATTTTTATGAGTATGAGTGTGACCGAGTACCAGATTGAAAAATAAACCAATATAGTAAAACCTAAGGGTGTCCTAAGCATGAAACATATTCTGAAACCACTGTCCAAAACTCTTCTAGGTATTATCTTTATTAATGGTTCTCTCTTGGCTCAAACTATTGAACATTCTGAGAATTGGCCAGACTGGGCATACGGACTTTTAGGTCCTTTGAATGAAGGGGACAGAGTAGCTCCCCCCTGCCCTTTAAACTCAAGACCTATTGAATGTGGATACGTAGGGCAACCTGTCCCGGACGATGGAATCAAACGAACTCTTCCAGGCACGGACTTAACATTCACTCGTAATGAAGCGTACTTTGGCTATGGTCCTGCTGACTGGTACCCAAACGACCACCCTGTTATGCCTGATGTAGTGGCCTACGGCAAGGAATCTGAGGGAGTACAGGCATGTGCACTTTGCCATTATCCGAATGGCCAAGGAAAAATGGAAAATGGTCATGTCTCAGGTTTACCAAAAGACTATATATTACAACAGCTTGAATCTTTCATAGATGGAAAAAGAAAAAGTGCGGATAGTCGTAAAGCCAATACAAATGTAATGGCTAGGATTGCCAGTCGTCTTAGTAACGAGGAAAAAATCGAAGTTGCAGAGTACTACTCATCAATGAGTTATCAGCCCATGGTCCAAGTAATCGAGTCAGAAACTGCACCTCAAGTGAGAGCAACCACAAACGGTCTAATGCTACCCATAGATAACGCTCCAGAAATACCTCTCGGACAACGCATAATTGAAATCCCTGATGATCCCGAAAAAACTGAAATGATGCGTGATCCAAGAGGTGGGTTTATTGCATATGTTCCAATAGGTAGCCTTGAAAAAGGTCAAGATCTAGTCAGAACAGGAAGTGGAAAAACCATTCAGTGTGGTATTTGCCATGGTCAGGATCATATGGGACTTGGCCTTATTCCTGGAATCGCAGGACGAACAGCTAGTTATATCATGAGACAGCTTTGGGATATCAAACAGGGCACGCGAGAAAGTCCTCTAATGGAACCAGTAGTAACTAACCTTACAGCTGACGATATGCTCTATATCTCAGCCTACATCGCTTCATTACCTCAATAATGCTATTTCTGTCATTTATGAGAGCTCATCAATCATAAAAAGCGAGTTTAGATTACTTCATTCTTTCTCTAATATATTTTTTATAAAAACAAATAGATTTTTATACGTGTTCATATTTTCTAAATTTTTTCTTCCAAAGCACATGCAGGAAATAGAACCAGAAACCATTAATTACCGGCTCTACTAAAGCATCAATAGTTGCTAACTGTAGTGATGCTCCAGTGATCAATACAGCGCACAATGCAGCAATAAAAATATGCCCGACTGTATACACCAATGAAAGAAATACGCTATCGTTTCGCAATAATTTTTTTAACCATTTCTTCATTAAATTAATAGCCTTAGCTAACAGGAATTTGAATAGTCTGAGATAGCTTAAAACATAGTTAACCTATGCATCTTAAACCACATAAGCGCTTTGATATTAATAGGTTCTATGCCTAAAGTGTATTTTTTCTGCGACTAAAATCTTTCTAAAGTTTTTAATCTCGTCGTTGAGGCTTTAAAGCCAGCTCCCAGCTTGAATAGATAGGCACTCTTTTAGATAGAATTATTATTGCCGCTATAAACCCAGCTAAAAGTCCTGTGGCTGCAGCAATATCAATCCAACTATTGAATGGTGTATTGTCCGGTGAAAAAACTGGCACGACCATTAGATACTTTTGTAGCCAAATTCCCAGATTAATACAAAGAGCAAGAATCCCCATTGTTACCAGGGAGCGCTTGACGAAAGCGAATATAAAAGAAACAAAAGGTATAAAAAAGCAACCACCCATCATTGCCCAAAAATATGGCCCATAATGTCCATACATCTGCCGAAATAACCCATCAGTCTCCCGAGGAAGGTTTCCAAACCACATCACAAAAAATTGAGCCCAAAACATATAAAACCAGACGAGCGTAAATCCAGTTAATACCATACCAAGGCATCGAGTCTGATCAGGACCAAATGGCGAATTAGCACTTTTTCTTAGCAAAATTGGGAAAGCTATTAAAGCGGCTGTTCCAGCAAACATATTGCCAAACCAAAAAATAATTGGGAATACTGTGCTATGCCAATGCGGTATCAACATCATGGCATAATCCCAAGCAAAAAAAGTATTGCAGAGGACATAAGCAATAAGCACTACCGGAGAAAGAAGATAAAGCTCATCTTCCTTTTTGAGGTGTGCGGCAACATCCCCCTGAGTATCAGACTGATCTACTCTAATACCTTTCAGTACATAGTAAATACTCAAGCCATAAAAGAAACCTAGTGCTAATAAATGCCTGATCAGAAGGAAATCTATATTTAACCAAGGGCTGATATGTTCACCTGGCGGAGGATTTAACCAATAAAACAAGTCATCTGAAGCATAAAAATAGAGCAGCAAAAAACCAATAATGGCAAATGGCGCAAAGGCAAGAGTACTAATCTCTGCCAACCGGTAATAAGGCTTAGACCAATGGGCTCTAGTTAAGCGAGTGATAGCACAAAAAACTATACCAGCTTGGCTTATACCCATTAAAAACAAAAAAGTTACCGTAAACAAACCAACATCAGCTTGTTCACCATTAGTGAGTAGTGCAGCCAACCCTCCAACAAAAACTACGCCTAGTATAATGAGCAGCGCAATGGGATTCTTAGTAGAAGCCTGCACAGTTGCCTGATATTCATTCATTCTGAGCCAAACTCCGCTCTAAGGTAGTTAATAACATGCCAACGTTCCTCATGATTAAGCGCATCCCGATAATAGGGCATTGCACCTCGCCCACGAGTTAATGTAAAAAATATTGATCCATCGGCTTGGTCTTGCGTATAAGCGTCATTTAAATTTGCTGGGGCGACTGTAAACAAAAGACCTACAGCACCATCGCCTTCACCGGTTACTCCATGACAGGTTGAACAGTTAATCTCATAAAGGCGTTTGCCTAATACAATAGACTGCTCACTCATTGCTATTGGGTTATCCAATGAGGCAGCAGCATCCTTTGCCTCAGTCATGCCAACCACAGTAGTGGGTGCTGGGAGGGTTTCGCCACCTTCGACTGGTATAGAACCAGGTCCAGGAGGCGCCTGTGTTTCATGGGCTTTTTCTGTGGGCTGATCAACCATATCCTGATTCCAAGGAAATGCCCAACCAACTGTTGCCATAAAAGCAAGAATTAATATACCTATAATTTGCTGAGTGCGTGTCACTGCGCGCCCTCCACTTCCCTGATTTCTTCTGCACCTGAACTTTGTAGTATTTCCTGTGCTCGTTTTAATCGCTCTGTATCTTCGCAAGAGACTGTTACTGCAAATTTATCTACTGCCACTTCTGGAACATATACGCGATCTTTAAAGGCTGGCAAACGAGAACCCAGAATAAACCCACAAACAGTGGCCAGAATTCCACATAAAATCGTTAGCTCATAAGTAATAATCAAGAATGGTGGAATAGCAATGACTGGTCTACCCCCAGTTGCATGTACATACATAACAGCAGTTCCGGCAGCCAAAGAAAATCCAGCTATACCACCGAAAAGAGCACCAAAAAAAGTGAACCTTTTAATTACAGATTTCTTCTTTCCCAAAACCTCATCTATACCATGAAGGGGAATAGGTGAAATCACTGTAGGAGAATCAAAACCTGCTCCCTTCAAGGCTCCAGCAGCCTCAATTGCAGTCGATGGGGCATCAAAAAGTCCCAATGCATTAGTTGACATTATGACACTCCACTATCTGCTTGAGGCTTGGACTTGGGCTGGGGCTCAGGCAATGTCTCTTTGACTTCATACAAAGAGATACTTGGAAAAATTTTCACAAAAATCAAAAAGAGCGTAGTAAACATTCCAAATGAACCAACCATGATTGCAATTTCAACGAGACTTGGAACATACATTCCCCACGCATCAGGCAAATATTGCCGAGGCAATGAGGTGGCGACAATAAGAAAACGCTCCGTATACATGCCTATATTGATAACTATGGATAAGATAAGCATTGGAACAAAAGAAGTTCTAAAACGCTTTGATATAAGCAATAGTGGTGCAAGCGCACAGAAAATAATCATTTCCCAGTAGAGTGGGCCATAAAACCCAAACAATCTGAATCCAAGCGCCTCATACTCCTCAGAACTTTCACTGTACCAACCAGTAAAAAGCTCAACCATGTTGATATATGTCCAGAGTAGAGACATGACAAGAAGCAACTTTCCAAGATTATCAAAATGCAGTTTTGTTATCAGATGCTCGAACTTCATGTACTTACGCAGCACAAACATCACGGTAACAATTCCTGCTGTTCCAGAATAGATAGCTCCTACAACAAAATACGGAGCAAAGATTGTTTGGTGTAAGGCAGGAACAACCGATAGGGCAAAATCCCAAGACACAATACTATGCACGGAGACTGCAAGAGGAACAATAAGCACTGCAAGGAATGTATAAGCCCAATGCAGTCTATTCCATTCAGTATCAGTTCCTCTCCATCCTAAGGAGAGAAGCACATACATATGGTGCCGCCAACCACTCGTTCGATCTCTGACAGCGGCAAAATCAGGAATCGTCCCCATATATATAAAAATAATACTACCTGTCATATATGTGGTTATCGCCATAACATCAAACATAAGAGGAGATCGGAAATTGGGCCACATTTCCATTTGATTGGGATAGGGGACCGCCCAATGAACAAACCATGGCCTACCAACGTGCACCATAACCATCATCGCGGCAACCATAACTGAAAATAAAGTCATAGCTTCAGCGCTACGATACATAGCTTTTCTCCACTCACTATTAGTGAGATGAAGCACTGCAGAAAGTAGCGTGCCTGAGTGACTTAAGCCAATCCAAAAAATAAAGCTAGCCAGATAGGTGCCCCAAACAGTTGGATGATTCATCCCAGCAGCACCAATTCCATATCTGAGCTGATAAAACCATGGCCCTACGAAGCATGCGAAGGTTACAAGAATAGAAATCGCAAGAGTAATGTAATAGTTACGACCAGTAACAACTAAGGAACGAACGACATCATCATTAATCTGAGCGAAGCTTATGTCTTGATTAGCCATTTACTTCAACCTTTTTCAGATAGACCACAGATGGGGCAGTATTTACTTCCTCAAGAACATGG